>DASXAN010000973.1:0-5158 GCA_036406755.1 Gemmataceae bacterium | reverse complement strand
CAAGACGCTGCTCACGACCCGCCACAATGGCACGGCCCAGGTGTGGGATTTGGCCGGCCGGAAGCTGCTGCGATCATTCCGCCTCGCGGCGCCGCCGTTCGACGTGACCGGGGCGAAGTGCGTCCACTCGCCGGACGGTCGGGCGATCGCCGTGGTCACGGCCGACGGCAGCATCCGCGTCTGTGACGTGGCCGCCGGGAAGGAGATGGATCAGCTGCGGAGCCATTCGGACTATGTCACGGCAGCCGTTTTCACGCGGGATGGCAAACGGCTCGTGCTGGCCTGCGGCCAAGGCAGCGGCGTGCTGCGCGTCTGGGATGTGGCCACCGGCGTGGAGGATCAAACGGAACAGCGAGGGTTCCAGGAGCCCGAGTTGGGAAACCTGGCGTTCGCGCCGGACGGCACACGACTCGCCGCGGCTCACGCGAAGCTGGCCGGGCGTGGCCGGGCCGAGCAGGGCGGATTTGCGCGCGGCGGGTCGGTGGCCGCGGCGTTCATTTCGGTCTTGGATTGGCGGATGCCGGGCAACAATTGGCGCGAGTTCGGGGGCGACTCGTTGGCGGATCAGTTGTTGGTCTTCACGCCCGACGGTCGCTACCTGCTCGCCCCGGACCGTCGGTCGCAGGGCCGCATCCTGACGCAGTGGGACGTGACCACCGGCCGGGCCATGCGGCAGTATCCGGAACACGACGGGCCGATCCGGGCGCTGACGTTCACGGCGGACGGCCACACGCTCATCACCGCCGACACCGCCCTGCGGTTCTGGGACTGGACGACCGGCCGCGAGGCGCGGCGGGCGGCCGACCGCGGCGACCGCTGCTATGCCCTGACCGCCGACGGCAAGGCGGTCGTCGAGGGCGACCGGAGTGGGACTGTCCGGCTGTGGGATTCGGCCACTGGGGCGGAGCTGCGCCGCGTCGCGCTGCCACAGGCGGCCGCGGACATGCCGGTCCGGGCGGGCCGGGTGGCCGTGTCGCCGGACGGTAGCACCCTGGCGGTGCAAGGCAGCGTCTCGATCGACTGGCTCGGCGGGCCCGCCGAGCGCTGGTCCGTCTGGGTCGTGGACGTGGCCACCGGCAAGCTCGCGCACCAGCTCCACTATCCGCCGCAAACGGAGGCGAGGGGCATCTCGTTCAGCCCCGACGGCCGAATGCTGGTTTCGGCGGCCGGCAACCGGGTGTTCCTCTGGAACTTGGCGACAGGGCAAGAGACCACCGATCGACTATCGCAAGGCAGGACGGCCCAGGCCGCATTTTCCGCGACCCTGAAGGCCGTCGTCGTCTGGGACGGGCATGGAACGGTGCGCGTGGATCCATTGACGTCCGTGCCGGCGTTCAAGTTCCCGGTCCAGTCGGGCGGGCCGGTGCCTGGCTGGGATAGTTTTGTCTTGGCCCCGGATGGGTCCCGGCTCGCGGTCAGCGCCTCCGGCAATGACGCCCCGGGCGACGTCTGGGTCTATCGGATGACGACGGGCAAGGTCGCTGGCCACGTCACGAACCTGGCCGGCCCGCCCTCCCGGCTGGCGCTGTCGAAGGACGAGGCGATGCTGGCCATCGCCTTGGCCGGCGAGAACCCGCCGGTGCTGGTGTTCGACGTGGAGTCCGGCCGGGAGTTGAAGCGGTTCACCGGCCTCCACGGCCGGGCGGCGTGGCTGGCGTTCGCCCCGGACGGCCGGCGGCTCTACTCCGCCAGCACTGACACCACCGTCCTGGCGTGGGACACCGCGGACGTTCGACCGGCGCCGTGACGATTTTGCGCCACCGTCGCCACCTCCGGGCATTATCCTGGCAGTACCCGGAGGCCGACCGATGTCCGACCGCCGCCTCGTCTGCGCCGTCCGCCAGCTCCGCCGCCTCGCCCGGCCGCCGGCCGCCGCCCCGGCCGACGACCGCCAACTGCTGGCCGCGTTCGCCGAATCGCGGGCTGAGAGTGCATTCGCCGAGTTGGTCCGCCGGCACGGGCCGCTGGTGCGCGGTGTCACTCGCCGCGTTCTGGGCGACGCCGACGCCGCCGACGACGTGTTTCAGGCCACGTTTCTGGTGCTGGCCCGGAAGGCGGGGGCGGTGCGATGGCGGCCGGCGGTCGGGCCGTGGCTGTACGCCGTGGCGTACCGGCTGGCGTGCAAGGCGCGGCACCGGCGGCTGCGATTCGTTCGCAGCGACAACCTCGGGGCGCTCGCGCAAACCCGCTCGCCGGACCCGGCCATCGCCGCCGCGTGGGCTGAGGTCCGCCACATCCTCGACGACGAACTGGCCCGCTTACCGGAGCGCCTCCGCTCACCGTTGGTTCTGTGTTACCTCGACGGCCGCACCCGCGACGAGGCGGCGGCCGCACTGGGCTGGACGCTGGCGACGCTCAAGCGGCGGCTGGAGCGTGGCCGGTCGCTGCTGCGAAAACGGCTGGAAGCCCGTGGTGTCACGGCAGCCCTACTGGCGGCGGCGATCACCCCGGTCGCGGTGCCGCCGGACGTGACGGCAGCGACGACCGCGGCGGCCGCGGCGTTCTCGGCGGACGGCACGATCGCCGCCCCGGCGGCGGCGCTCCTCAAGGGCGCGCCGGCCCTCGGCGGTGTCCGGGCGGCTTGGGTCCTGTTGATCGGCACGATCGCGTTGACGGCGGGCGGGATTGCGCTCGCGCCCCGTGGTCCGATGCAACCGCCGGACCGGCCGGCCCACGGGGGCGACCCGCAAGCGGGCGCTCCGACGGAAACCCGGTCGCCGGCCCCGAAGGGCGACCCGCTGCCGGCGGGGGCCGTCGCTCGGCTCGGCACACTGGCGTTCTGCCACGGCGTACCCGTTCAGCAACTGCTGACCTCAACGGACGGCCGGTCGATCATCACGATCGGCGGCGCCGTCCGCATCTGGGACGCCGCGTCCGGGCGTGAGGAAGGATCCATTCCCGCGCCGAAGGGACAAGCCTTCATCGCCGGCTCGCTATTACCGGGCGGCGACAGGCTCGCGTTGAGCTGTTACGATGGCAGCATCCACATCTGGGATTGGAAGGCCCGCCGGGAGGTTCGCTCGTTCAAGCCCGAGCTGGGCGGCGGCCGGGCGCTCGGCCCGGGATGTTGCGCCTTCGATCCGACCGGCCGCCTCGCGGTCCTGACCTGGCAGACCGGGATCGCCCCGCTGGTGGACCTGGCGACTGGCAAGGTCAAGGACGAGTTGTCCACCCAATCCGACCCGGTCCTGGCGGCGACGTTCACGGCCGACGGCAAGATCGTCATCACCGCCGGGGGCGCGGCCGTCCGGCTCTGGGACGTGGCGACCGGCAAGCAACAGCGGCAGATCGCTTCGCCGGTCCTACCAGCGAACGCCGTGGCCGTTTCTCCCAACGCCGTGGCCGTTTCCGCCGACGGCCGGTGGCTGGCGATGGCGGGGGCCAAACCGCGCGTGATGCCGGCCCCGGGTGGCGGGACGGTCAGCATGAGCGAGGTTGACAAAGAAGTGCACGTCATCGACGTGACCACGGGGCGGGACGTGCGCCAGTTGGACGTCGGAGCCAGCGGGACTGAACCGCCGACCCTGCTTTTCACACCGGATAGCCGGTTCCTGATCACCGGGGCGGTCAGTGAGGACGGACAATTCGTCCGCCAGTGGGACGTGGCGACCGGCAAGCGGGTCCGCGAATTCCCCGGGTCCGGGACTAGCCCCCCGGCCCTGGCCCTGTCCCCCGACGGCCGGACGCTCCTGACCGCCGACACCGTCGTCCGCCGATGGGAGTGGCAGACCGGCAAGGAAATGTCGGAGCCGACTGAGAACCCCGGCAACGTGTCGGCCCTGGCGTTCCTGCCGGACGGCCGGTCACTTGTCACGGGCGGCAACGGCGTCATGGTCTGGGACGCCACCACGGGCCGGAAGCTGCGGCGTGTGGCCGCGCCGCCCGGCCTCGTGGACGGCATCGCCCTCGCACCCGACGGCCGCACGCTGGCCGTCGTCAGCCATGCCGGCGAGCCGCGGCATCTGGCGGTGGTCGAGACGGCGACCGGCCGCCAGATCCGCGAAGCCAAGCTCGGCGATGGCCATCTCGGCGGCCTGGTCCTTTCGCCCGACGGCAAATCACTGGCCACGGCAACGTTCAACGACGGCGTGGTCCGCATTTGGGACTACGCGACGCTGACCGAACGGCGGGCCGTCAAGCTCCGGCTGCCGGGCGGCGGGCAGTCGTTTTCCCCGGACGGCCGCACGCTCCGCGGCCTGATGGTCGCCAACGAAAGGGACACGATGCTGTTTTCGGTCGACACGGCGACCGGGCAACTGACCGAACACGGCCGCCTCGGTTCGGCGACCCACCTCAGTGCTTTTTCCTGGTCGCCGGACGGCCGCGTTCTGGCCACCGGGGGCTGGCGCGGTGACTTGAGCAACCTGACCGCCCAAACCGATCGCGCCGGAATCTACCTCTTCGACGCGGCGACCGGGATGCCGGTCCGCGAACTCACCGGTGTCGGATTCGTGCCGTTCCAAATCGCCTTTTCGCCCGACGGGAAACGGCTGGCGGCCGGCGACTGGAACGGCGCTGTCACGACCTGGGACTTGACGACCGGGAAGCGGGTCCGCGAATTCGCCGGCCACCGCGGCCGCATCGTCTCGTTGGCGTTCTCACCGGACGGCAAGCGGCTGGCGTCCGGTAGCATCGACACGACCGTCCTGGTTTGGGACGTGGGCCACCTGCCGCCCGACCGGCCGTGACACTTTTTTCGGCCACGCCGGGCCGCGGCGGGGATGTTCTCGGGTAGAACGGACTCCGACCCGAGGGCCGCCATGCCGCCGCTCCGCCACGCCGTCGATCAACTCCGCCGGCTCGCCCGCCCGCCGCGGCCGGGGCATGCCACCGACCGCGCCCTGCTCGCCGCGTTCACTTCGTCGCGCGACGAAGCCGCGTTCGCCGAACTGGTCCGCCGCCACGGGCCGCTCGTGCTCGGCGTCTGCCGGCGGGTGCTCGGCCGCGACCCGGCGGCCGAGGACGCGTTCCAGGCGACATTCCTGTTGCTCGCCCGCAAGGCCGGGGCCCGCGGGTGGCGGGACTCGGTCGCCGGCTGGCTGCACGCCACGGCGTGGCACGTCGCCCGAAAGGCCCGGCGGTCGGCGGCGCGGTGGGAGCGGCGGGCGCACGGGTCCGGCGGGCGGGGTTACGTGAGCGCCCTCGGAGCCGTCACGCA
>DASXAN010000972.1:0-4661 GCA_036406755.1 Gemmataceae bacterium | reverse complement strand
CCGGTCATCCTGGTTGCCAACAAGTGCGACGACCTGAGCCTGGAGCCGCTGGCCAACGACTTCTATAAACTCGGCCGCGGCAAGGCGCTGCCAATGTCGGCGGAGCAGAAGCGGGGTCGGGACATCCTCCTCCGCGCCATCCTCGACAGCCTGCCGCCCGCGGACGCGGCGGAGCGGCCGGCCGACGTGAGCCTGAAGCTGGCGATCGTCGGCCGGCGTAACGTCGGCAAGAGCACGTTCATCAACAGTCTGGCCCAGGCCGAGCGGATGATCGTCTCCGAGGTGGCCGGCACCACTCGGGACAGCGTGGACGTGCGGTTCGAGCGGGACGGCAAGGCGTTCGTCGCCATCGACACGGCCGGCGTCCGCAAGAAGAAGAGCATCAGCTCCAACCTCGAGTTCTACTCGCTGGCGCGGGCCGAGCGGTCCATCCGCCGGGCCGACGCGGTGCTCATGTTCCTCGACCCGCGGGTGCGGATCTCCCAGGTGGACAAGAAGCTGACCGAGTACATCCTCGACCAGTACAAGCCGGCCGTCTTCGTCGTCAACAAGTGGGACCTGATGAAGGAGAGCATGCCGACGGAGCGGTTCGCCACCTACCTGCGGTCCACGTTTCCGATGCTCGACTACATGCCGATCGCGTTCATCACCGCCAAGAAGGGCAAGAACGTCCCCAAGCTCCTGAACCTCGCCCAGCACCTGTACAAGCAGGCCGGCGCCCGGGTCGGGACGGGGGAGCTGAACAAGGTCGTGCGGGAGGCGCTGGACGCCCAGCCGCCGCCCATGCGGCAGAACCGCCGGCCGAAGGTGTACTTCGCCACGCAGGTCGCCACCCACCCGCCGACGATCGTGCTGTTCACGAACGGCCCGCAGCTGTTCGATAACACCTACCAGCGGTACCTGGTCAAGTTCTTCCGCGACCGGCTGCCGTTCGGCGAGGTGCCCATCAAGCTACACCTGCGGGCCAAGAAGCGGGACGAGGCGCCGCCGGGCGACACGGTGCTGGAGACGGGTGACCGGCCCCGGAAGTCGAAGGCGGGCGGGCCGGACCTGTCGAAGCTGCGGTTCAAGAGCGAGGTCAGCGACGAGGAGTTGGAGCGGGAATCGAAGCGGGCCGCCGACTCGGAGCTGTGGCGGGACCTGTAGCGCCTGCACGCCACCGCAAACGTCGCTACACTGGCCGACATGCCCGCCACCCTCTCCACGGCGCTCGGGTTGGTCGTCATCGCCGCGGCCGTCGTCGCCATCGCCCGCCGGGTGGACGTGCGGCTGGTCCTTCTTCTGGCCGCCCTGGCCCTCGGCGGCCTGGCCGGGGACGTCGGGCCGGTCGTCCGCAAGTTCTTTGAGACGCTTGCCAACGAGCAGTTCGTCCTGCCGATCTGCACCGCGATGGGGTTCGCTCAGGTCCTCCGTCACTCCGGCTGCGACCGCCACCTTGTCCACCTGCTCGCCCGCCCGCTCCGCCGGGCCGGGCCGTTCCTGATCCCCGGCGCGGTCCTGGTCGGGTTCGTGGTGAACGTCTCGGTCATCAGCCAGGCGAGCACGGCCGTGGCCGTCGGGACGGTGCTGGTGCCGCTCTTGCGGTCGGCCGGCCTGAGCCCGGTGACGGTCGCGGCCGCGCTGTCGCTGGGCGCGTCGGTCGGCGGCGAGGTGCTTAACCCTGGCGCGCCGGAGATCAACACCATCGCCGCCCGGGCCAAGGTCGAAGCGACCGCGTGCGTCGAGCGGGTGGCGCCGGTGCTGCTGCTGCAACTGGCGGTGGCCCTGGCGGTGTTCTGGCCGCTGTGCCTGCGGGCCGAGCGGGCGGCCCGGTCGGCCGTCCCGCCGGACGATGCGAAGGCGGCGGGCGCGGCCGAGTTTCGCGTCAACCTGCTCAAGGCGCTCGTGCCGGTGATCCCGCTCGCCTTGCTGATGATCGTGGGGCCGCCTTTCAACCTCGTGGAGCTGCCGCGGGGCTGGCTCGTGGACGCCCGCGACACCCGTGTGACGACCTACAGCGCCCGGCTGGTCGGCGTGTGCATGCTGGCCGGGACCGGACTGGCGGCGTTGACGGCCCCGCGGACGGTCGGGCAGGTGGCCGGCGTGTTCTTCGAGGGGGCCGGCTCGGCGCTGGCGCGGATCGTGTCGATCATCGTCGTCGCGTCGTGCTTCGCCGAGGGGGTCATCCTGCTGCGGCTGAACGAGCCGATCGCGGCCGCGATCCGCGCCCGGCCGGACCTGGTCTGGCCGCTCGCCGGCGGGCTGACCCTGCTCTTCGCCGTGCTCTGCGGGTCGGGATACGCCGCGACGCAGAGCCTGTACGGCATCTTCGTGACCGACGCCATGGGGACGGAACTCATGTTGCGGATCGGGGCGGTGGTATCCGTGTCGGCCGCGGCCGGGCGGACCATGTCGCCGGTGGCGGTGGTGAACCTGACGACGGCGTCACTGGCCGAGACGGAGCCGCTGGCGGTCGCTCGGCGGGTGGCAGTGCCGCTGTTGGTCGCGACGACCGTGACGGTCACAGTCGCCTGGCTGCGGAGCGGGTAGTGCGGGCGACCTACGGCTCGTCCGCCGGCGTCACTACGGGCGGCGGCGGGGCGACCAAGTCGTCCGCGTCGAGCCGGCCGGCGGCGTGCAGCTGCCGGAATAGCTCGTACGTCCGCCGGATACCGTCCTCCAGCGGCGTCTTCGGCAGCGGCCCCAGGTCGCGCTGGAGGGCCGTCTCGTCCAGGTCGTAGGCGATGGCGAGCTGCCGGGTGCCGTAGGTGACCAGATCCGCGGCGTCCGGTGCGACGGCGCAGAGCGCCCGGTGGAACGTCGCCAGGTCCACCACCGCCCCGCGGAGGTTGTACGCCTTCGCCCCCTGGTACGGGGCCTCGAGGGCGCGGACGAACACCTTGGCCACGTCGTCGGCGTACTGCAAGTCCTGCCGGCCGCCGTAGGAGATGGCGTAGGGCCGGCCCATTGCCACGGACTTGATCGCCTTGGTCGGCTCGCTGGTCATGCCGAAGTCCCGGCCGACTCCGTAGACCGTCCACGGCCGCAGGCCGACGCTCGACAGCCCAAAGTCCTGGTAGTAGATGCGGGCGTTGCCCTCGTTGCAGCACTTGAACACGCCGTAGTGCGTGCCCGGCACCAGCGGGGCGTCGTCGGGCAGGGGGCGCGACTGGCCGTCCGGGTAGTACAGGTCTGGCGGCCCGTACACGGCCGTCGAGCTGGCGTACACCAGCCGCTCGACCTGCGGCCGGGCGAGCCGCACGGCCTCGAACACGGCCAGCGTGCCGACGACGTTGACCAGCGCCCCGCGCATCGGGTCGGTCCGACAGACCGGCACCTGGAGGCCGGCCAGGTGAATGAGGTGAGTGATGCCGTTCAGGTCCACGGCCCGCCGCAGGGCGTGCAGGTCGGTCACGTCCCCCTGGATGAACGGGACTGCGGATAGGCGTTCTTCGGGCAGGATCAGCCGCAGCCGGCGGGTGTCTTCGCGGAGGTCGTACACCCACACCTGGTCGCCGCGGTCGAGCAGGTTGCGGACGATCCAGCTGCCGATGCAGCCATAACCGCCGGTCAAGAGGACGCGCATGGATCGCCTCGCACGGACAGGACGCCGACGTTATACGGCCGCCGCCGGGACGGAACAGGCGCGGTGGTGTCGCCGGCCGGCGGGCCGTACACTGGAGGAGTCGCCCGGCCGGACGGCCCGATCCCGCCCCGATGATCTCCCTGTTCCGCTACGAGACGCCGCCCGGCCCGTGCGGTTACCTGCCCGGCCAGACGTGGCGGTACGAGCACGAGGTCGTCGCCGCTCTGTCGCCGGCCGAGTACGAGCAGCGTCTGCTGGAGGGGTGGCGGCGGTTCGGGCACCTCCTGTTCCGGCCCGTCTGTCCGGCCTGCACCGCCTGCCGGTCGCTGCGGGTGGACGTGGCCCGCTTCCGGCCCAACCGCTCCCAGCGGCGCAATCGGAAGCTCAACGAGCGGGTGGTCCGGCTCGCAGTCGGCCGGCCGGCCGTCACGCCCGAGAAGCTTGATCTGTACGACCGCTACCACGCCCACCAGGCCGAAACCAAGGGCTGGCCGGAGCACGGCCCCAAGGACGCTGCCGAGTATCGGGACTCGTTTGTCGACAACCCGTTCCCGGTTGAGGAATGGCGATACACGCTGGCCGGCCGGCTCATCGGCGTCGGTTACGTGGATCGGCTGCCAGTGGGACTGTCGGCGATCTACTTCGTGTACGACCCTGCCGAGCGGGAACGGGGGCTGGGCACCTGGAACGTGCTGTGCGCGATCGACCGGGCGGCCGCCCTGGGGCTGCCGTACGTCCACCTGGGTTACCACGTCGCCGGCTCGGCGTCGCTGGCATACAAGGCGAATTTCGGCCCCAACGAAACGCTCGGGTCGGACGGGGTTTGGCGCGGTTTTGTCGATTAAGCCGCTTGCGGCTTCGCGGCCGCCGCCAAGTGCCAAACCCGCTCGCCACAACCGCCCCGACCTCTTACCATAGAACCTGTCCGAATTAGCCTTTCCCGCGAACGCCTTCGGCTCGCGCAGCGTACTACCGGGAGGGTGGTCCGTTCCCGCGTGGCCAGAACTCCAGCCGACCGAGGTGGCCCACATGGCCCAGGACGTCATCGTCGAAACTCGCAACCTGACGAAGGTGTACCGCGACTTCTGGGGCCGGC
>DASXAN010000971.1:0-2286 GCA_036406755.1 Gemmataceae bacterium | reverse complement strand
ATCGACGCGAGGATCGACGCGACGCCCATGCCGGTGCGCCAATGCGCTGACTTGGTGAGCTCCTTGACCTCGATCGACTCTTCGCGTGCGCTCTCGCGCCAACCGTTGTACGGGGTGCCCGCGTCCTTGTAGAACTGGTCGTAGTGCTCGTCGATCGTGTCGAGGAACAAGCGCTCGCGCTGGCGCACCTGCTCGGTGCGGCCATACATCGGGTCGCCGTCGGCCGGCAGCCGATTGATCTTGTACTGGCCTTTGTTGTCCGCCACGTAACCGCTGAACGCGTCCGGGCTCAGGTCCGCCGCATAGCGCAGCCCGGCCACCGTGCGAATCGTGTCGGTGTCCTTCGCCGACAAGCTCTTGCGCGCCTTGCCGAGATCGTTGGAGATCTCGTTGAACACGTCCTGGTACGGATCGAGGTCCGGGTAGCGCTGACGATTGAACGCGCCGGCAGCCGTCGACATCTCGTAGTTCTTGTCGACCCAGATGCGTCCCGTGGCATCGGTCGCTTTGACGTGCAGCTGAAAATAGTCGCCGTCGGAGTGCAGGATCTTGCCGTCGACGCTGAGATCGGCCGCGGTCGAATCCTTCGGCGTGACCCACACCGTGCCCCAGTTGGAGCTCTTCTGGAGCGTGTTACGGAGCAAGACCGCCATGTAGATGGCCTCGCTCCTGCGAATCTGGACGAACGTGCCCTCTTTGATCAGGTGCTCGAGGACATCTTTGTCGACTTCCCCTTCGGGCACACCCGAATCGAAGACCGCGACGCCGACGTCGAGAAGCTGAGCCTCCGCAATCTCGCTCGTGCTCTTCTCGAGCGGCACCGAGTGCGCGACGAGCACCTCGGTGCTCGTGCAGCCCGCAATGAGGGACAACCCTGCGACGAAAGCGATCGCGACCCCGCGCATATTGGACCCTCGGCGCGCCTACTGGCGCGCAACGATCTTCTTGTATTGGTTGTACTCGTCCCACAGCGACGCGCGGAGAAACGGATCGTTCTCCGCCGTGGCCGCCTCACACAGCTGGCGAGCGACTTTGTCCGTGTCGTTGCAGCCCTGCACCGTCGCCGGGGCCTTGTCGGGACCGTCGTCGGTGCGATTCTTGCTCGCAGCACCCGCCGCGCCGCTCTGCTGGCCGCCGACGGCCGCGCTCGACCCGCCCGCAGCCCCGTTGCCCGGCTGCCCGCCGGCGCCGGTCGAGCCACCGCCCGCAGCCGCGTTTCCGGCGGCGCCTCCGCCGGCCGCGGGATCGCTGCCGCCCTGCCCGGCCTCTTTGAGCACCTGATCGGCCGCGGTGCCACCGCCCGCACGTGCGACCGCCTCTTGTTCCTTACCCATCCGCGCGTCGAAGCCGCCGAGGGACCGATCGAACTCCCCGCTCGCTCCGCTGCCGGCGCCGCCATTCGCCGCCTGTGCGTTGCCGAACGGGCTGTCGCCGCCGGCGCCGCCCGAGCCCCCGCCCGCCGCGTCGCCGCCACCGGATCCGCTGCCGCCGGCGCCGCCGCCACCGGCCGCGCCGCCTCCGGCTGCACTACCACCGCCGGCCGCGCCGGCTCCGCCGAGCCCGCCGGCCCCATTCTGCGCGCTGCGCCCGTCGGCCGACCCGCCGCCACCGGCGCCGTTCTGCCCGCTGGTCGGGAACGCCGAGCCGCCCTGACCGGCCGCAGAGCCCGCCGCACCCACGGTGCCGCCCGAGCCGGGCGAACCGGAACCGCCCGCGCCTGAAGCCCCGCCGCCCGCCTGCGTACCGCCGCCTGCACCGCTCGAGCCGCCGCCTTGTTGCGATCCGCCAGCGCCGTTCGCCTGGGAACCGCCTTGCGATCCGCCGGCGCCGCCGGCCTGGGAGCCGCCCGCGGCACCGCCGCCGCCCCTGCTATCGGTCGGGAACGGGTTTTGCGAGCCGCCGATGCCGCCGATGTTGCCGGTCGGGAACGTCGAGCTCTGCGAGCCCGCGCCGCCGGAACCTTGCGAGCCGCCTTGGGCGCCGCTCGAGGCCGATGAGCCGCCGCCCGCCGAACCGCCGGAGCTCGTCGGGAACGGAGAGCCGCCCTGACCGGCCGCCGAACCCGCCGCACCCACCGTGCCGCCGGAGCCCGCCGAACCCGAGGAGCCGGCGCCCGAGCGCGATGCGGAACCGCCTTGCGAACCCGACGAGCCGCCTGCGGAGCGGGACGAACCGCCGCCGGCCTGCGAGCCGCCGCCGGCTTGCGAACCGCCGCCGGCCTGTGAACCGCCGCCGGCCTGTGAACTGCCGCCGGCCTGTGAACCGCCACCGGCCTGTGAACCGCCA
>DASXAN010000970.1:0-6173 GCA_036406755.1 Gemmataceae bacterium | reverse complement strand
CTTCATCGACTGGCTCCGCCGACGCACTCCGGTCGATCCACGCGTCCTTCTCGGGCCGGGTGACGACACCGCCGCCGTGCAGATTGCGCCAGCAGCGCCAGCTCTGATGACGACCGACATGCTCCTGGAGGGCAGCTGTTTTGTTCTCGACGAGGCCGGGCCGCGGCGGGTTGGGCGCAAGGCGATGGCGGTCAACCTCAGCGACATCGCCGCGATGGCCGGCCGGCCGGTCGCCGCGGTCGTCAGTGTCGGGCTGCCCCGGCACGGCGGCCGGGTGTTGGCCGAAGAGCTGTACGCGGGCCTGCGGGAGGTCGCTGACGAGTTCTCCACGGCCGTGGTCGGCGGCGATACCAATAGCTGGGACGGGCCGCTGATCATTTCCGCGACCGTACTCGGCGAGGCGACCGGCCGCGGACCGGTAACGCGGGCCGGTGCCCGCCCCGGCGACTGGCTGCTGGCGACGGGCCCATTCGGCGGCAGCATCGGCGGTCACCACCTCGACTTCACCCCGCGAGTCCGCGAGGCCCTGCGGCTGCACGAGGTAGCCGATTTGCACGCCATGATCGATGTCAGCGACGGCCTGGCCGCCGACGTCTGGCATCTGTGCACGGAAAGCGGCTGCGGCGCAGTCCTGCGGGCGGACGCCATACCGATCTCGGACGCGGCCCGGCAAATGGGCGACGGCCGCTCGCCCCTGGATCATGCCCTCGGCGACGGCGAGGATTTCGAACTGGTCTTCGCCGTGTCACCTGCGGACGGGCGGCGCCTCATCGAGTCGCAGCCTGTCGCCGGGATCACGCTTGCCGCCGTCGGCGAGTGTATCGCAGACGGACTATGGCTGGAGTCCAACGGCGACCGGCGGCCCCTCGCACCGGCCGGCTACGTTCATCGCTTGGAGTAGGTCGCGTCGCGGCTCGTCACTTGCCGGGCAGCACGGCGATGGACCCGCCTTCGGCGACGTAGATCAGGTTGCCATTATTCTCGTCGCGGAAGACCTCGATCCCGACCTTCTTCGTGTCCTTGCCGAAGTCCTGCTCGCCGCCCTTGCGGACTCGCACGTCCAGCCCGTACTGCCACTTCGGCCCCTTGATGTCGCCGCCTTGGGCGCGCACCCGCGGACATTGCTCGACTGCGACGCCCCCGAGGACGAACGCAACTGCTGCCACCGCCGCCGTACCGACTCGCTTCCTCATGATCGACCTCGCCGTGTCGTAAGACCGGGTTACTCCAGACCCCCGATTCGACCCGGACCGCCGGCCGGTGTCAAGCCGCCGTTACACGTCGTCGGCCGCCGAATTCCGAGAAAAAGTCATCTTGACCCCCTTCCGGCGTGTGGCTAATGTCCCGCCGCTTTCTCGCAAACTTTTTCGGGCAGTCCGCCGCCGGGGGGTCGTGGGGGTCACCCGCGGCGGGAGTGCATTGTCCCCGGCCGGAGGCCGGGTGGGCTTCCGGCCTGGCGGGGCGCATGTCGCCGGTCGCCGCCGGACGGGGAACGAGGGGGGAAAGGAGGCCATGGTGTCTCGCGCAACGAAGCGGATCTGGAAGAGCGTGGCGCTCGGCCTGGCGCTCAGCCCGGCGATCGGGGCGGTGGGGGTCGCCCCGGCGCAGACCATGAACCAAGCCTCGACGGTGGCGGCCGTCCGCGAGCCAGCGGGGTTGCCGCCCGGGTCACAGGGCAATGACGTGGAGACGGTCCGCCGGCTGGTCCACGACGGCCGGGCCGCCCTCCAGGCCGGCGACAAGGCCAAGGCGGAGAAGCTCGCCCGGCAGGCGGCGGCCATGAAGGTCACGCTGCCGTACTGGGAGCGGGACACGCCGGAGAAACTGCTGCTCGACATCGGCATCAAGGCAACGCCGCCGGTCGGCATGCGGCCCCTGCCCCCGGACCCGCGGCTCCTCGTCAAACAGGGCCAGGAGGCGCTGAAGGCCGGCAAGCTGGACGAGGCGCAGAAGCTGGCCCAGCAGGCCAAGACCGCCCCCAACTTCAAGTGGGGGCTGTTCGACGAGACTCCGGAGAAGCTGCTCGACGAGATCAAGAAGACCCGGGACGCCCGGGACAGGGCCGAGTCCGCCAAGGTCATGACCGAGGCCCGGCGGATGTTCGACCAGGGCAAGTACGACGACGCCGAGAAGCTGGCCTACAGGGCGAGCAAGCTGCACGGACCGTACGGCATCTGGGACTTCGGCGACAAGCCGGAGAAGCTCCTCGCCGACGTCCAGACGGCCAAGGAAAAGAACCGCAAGGCGAAGGTGCCGCCGGCCCCCGGCACGACCGGGACGGCCACCGCGTCCGGTAAGTCGGCCAAGCCGACCACTCCCGCGGTGACCACGTCGAACTCGGTCGCCAAGCAGGCGTCGACGCCGCCCGCGCCGAGCTGGCCGACTGAGGTCAAGATGGCCGACGCCAAAGGCCACGAAACGGCCCCGGCCGCGACGACAGCTGTCGCCACCGCGACGCCGGGGGCTCCGAGCCCTGTCGTCCCGGTCGGCACGCCGCCGGCGCCGGCCCCGGTTCTCCCGATCGTGACAGGGCCAACTCAGGCACTGCCAACGCCGGTGGCCGCCGTGCCGCCGCCAATGCCGCTGGCGACACTGCCACACATTTCGTCGCCGGCCCCGATGCCAACGCCTCCGCCCGCCCCGGTCGCGGTGAACCCGGCCAAGACGAGGGCCCTGCAGTGCATGGCCGAGGGCAAGGCCCACCAGGCCGCCGGCCGCTACCTGGAGGCTCGGGGGAAGTACCAGGACGCGCTGCGGTGCGGGGCCAGTTTTGGCCCGGCCGAGGAGGCCCCAGAAAACTGCCTCATGGACCTGTCGTCGGTCGTCGTCCGCCAGATCGACGCGGCCATGCGGGACGGCGGTCCCACGGCAGAGGCGAAGCTCGCCCAGGCCCGCCAGCTCGCGATCGGCTTCGGCCTGGACGCCGCCCCGATCGACGCCCAGCTGGCCACGATCAAGGGACCGCCGCCGGCGCCCCGCCCGACCCCGGCCGACGCGATGCTGGTCGGCCAGTCGATCCTCAACAAGGCCCGCCTGGAGCTGAAGCGCGGCCAGTGTGAGGCGGCCCGGCAGCTCGCGTCCGAAGTCTACAACGGCCAGTACCAGTTGCAGGCGGAGGCCGCCCAGGTGCTCCGGTCGGTCGACGCGGAGGAACATAACCAGCGGGTGCTGGCGGCGAACCGCAACTTCGACGCCGGCGTCGCCGCCTACCGCGGCAAGGACTACGGCCAGGCGACGGCCATTTTCAACCAAGTTGACGTGTCCCTGCTCGCGGAGCAGAAGAAGGCCCAGTTCAAGGAGGTCATGGCCTCCTGCGCGAAGATGGACGCCATGGCCAAGGCCCCGCCGGCCCCGCCACCTGCCCCTGTGCCGGCGGCTGGACCAGTCGTGACGGCCGCTGCGACCGGTGCCCCGGGTGGCGGCGTCATGCCGGCCGCGGCCAAGGGCGTCACCGGTCTGCAGGGGCAGACGCCGATGATGACCGCCCCGGCCCAGGGCGACAGCCTGGCCGCCCAGGTCCAGGCGATGCAGGAGATCGAGTACCAGCGGCTGCGGGCCGAGGGCCTGGAGGTCCAGAGCCGGGCGCTCCAGCAGTGGGAGCGCGGCGAAACCGACGCCGCCCTGGAGACGCTCGACGCCTACACGAAGAAGATCAAGGCGGCCAAGCTCGACCCCACCAGCGTCGCCCGCTTGCAGCGGCCGATCGACGCCAAGATGAACTCGCTGAAACTCATGAAGGCCCAGAAGGACGACGCCACCCGGATCGCGTCGTCCAAGAGCCGCTTCCAGGAGGAGAAGTCCAAAGAAGCCCAGATGGAACAGAAGAAGCAGCAGCAGGTCAAGGACCTGATGAAGCAGTTCAACACGCTCTACAAGGAGGGCAAGTACGTCGAGGCCGAGATGGCCGCGTCGAAGGCCCACGAACTCGACCCGGATGACCCGTCGTCCGAGGCGGCCATGCAACTGGCCAAGATCCATGGCGGCCTGACGACCTACGAGGAGGTTCGCGCTCGCAAGGAGAACATGTTCCTGAACAGCATGAACCAGGCCGAAGATCCCGGCCCGGCCGTTGACTCGAACCACCCGGTGATTTTGGACAAGCCCAGGCTGGAAATCGCCCGGGGCCGGGAGAAGGACAAGAACGGCGTCAACGTCATGCGGAACATGTCCGCCAAGGACAAGGAAATTCAGTCGAAGTTGCTCAAGCCGGTACAGGTGAACTTCCACAACGTCCCGCTCCGGCAGGCCGTGGACGACCTGCGGTCCATGACCGGGATGAACATCCACCTGGAAACCCAGTCGCTGGCGGCCGAGGCGATCAACGCCGAGCAGCCGGTGTCCCTCAAGGCGGACAACGTGTCGCTCAAGTCCGCCCTGAAGGTGCTCCTCGACCAGGCGCACCTGACGTACGTGATTCAGGACGAGATGCTCAAGGTCACGACCGAGCGGGCCGCCCGCGGCAAGCTCGTGCAGCGCGTCTACTCGGTGGCCGACCTGGTCATCCCGGTCGACGACTTCGTGACGCCGGATCAGCTGAACTTCAACCGGACAATGCAGCAGATCACCGAGCAGAACCGCATCAACCTGAACGGGAGCGGGGCCACGCCGACGACCAACCGCCAGCACATGCTGCAGAACGGCCAGCCGGTCGGCTCCGGCAGCGGCCAGACGAACTCCATGAGCACCATGCCCGGCGGCCAGGCGTCCATGTCCACGGGCGTCCAGCCGGGCAGCACCGGCAGCTCGATGTCCTACATCGCCGCCGTCAGCCCGACCAAGCAGAACATGCAGGACATGCTCATCAAGCTGGTGACGAACACCGTCGCCCCGCAGTCGTGGGCCGAGGTCGGCGGGGCCGGGACGATCGACTACATGCCGATCGGCATGGCCCTGGTCGTCAACCAGACGCCGGACGTGCAGGAGCAGGTGGCCGACCTGCTGGAGGCGCTGCGGCGGCTGCAGGACCTGGAGGTGGCCGTCGAGGTGCGAATGATCACCCTGGCCGAGACGTTCTTCGAGCGGATCGGGCTGGACTTCGCCCTGAACATAAAGACCGACCACAGCACGGCCCAGTACGAGCCGATGCTGACGACCAACAACTTCAAGCCGGCCGGGCAGGTGAACGACTTCTCGCCGAAGAACTTCCTCGCCGGGCTGCGGCCGGGCGGCCTGATCGGCAACACGACGGGAAACACCGGATCGCTGACCAGCGACCTGGACATCCCGATCCGGTCGTCCAGCTTCCAGTACGCCATCCCGCCGTTCGCCTACCCGGCCAACCCGGGGTTCGACGGCGGCCTGTCCCTGGGGCTGGCGTTCCTGAGCGACATCCAGGTGTTCATGTTCATGGAGGCGGCCCAGGGGGACCGGCGGACGAACGTCATGCAGGCCCCGAAGCTGACCCTGTTCAACGGCCAGACGTCCACGATCAACGTCAACGACCTGCAGTTCTTCGTCACGAACGTGAACGTGGTCGGGTTCGGCGGGCAGGTCGTGTTCGTCCCGGCGAACAACCCGGTGCCGCTCGGCGTCTCCCTGGCCATCCAGGCGGTGGTGTCGGCCGACCGGCGGTTCGTCCGGCTGAACCTGGCCCCAACCATGACCAACCTGGCCAGCGCCATCGTCCCGCTGTTCCCGGTGACGACGTTCATCACCCCGGTGTTCGAGGGCGGGGCCCAGGGCCAGCCCATCCCGTTCACCCAGTTCATCCAGCAGCCGGACGTGGCGACCGTCAGCATCCAGACGACCGTGAGCATCCCGGACGGCGGCACGGTGATCCTGGGCGGGATGAAGACCTTGTCGGAGGGCCGCAACGAGTTCGGCCCGCCGGTGCTGTCGAAGCTGCCGTACGTCAACCGGCTGTTCAAGAACGTCGGCTACGGCCGAGAGGCCCAGAGCCTGCTGCTGATGGTGACGCCGCGGATCATCATCAACTCCGAGGAGGAGGAGCGGCAGACCGGCGTGATCTCGGCCCCGGCCGTGCAGCCGTGACCGGGTGACGGCCGGGCGTGAAAACCGAGGGGCGGGGTCGATAGACCCCGCCCCGTTCATTTCTCAATCGGTGTGCTCACGGGGGCATCCGTCAGGCCCGATCCGTCAGCGGTTGACACCGCCGGCTCGGCCGGCGGCGGCGCGAACACCGGTCGCCGGAACACCCGCCGGGCCTCCGCGGC
>DASXAN010000969.1:0-3245 GCA_036406755.1 Gemmataceae bacterium | reverse complement strand
GTTCGTCTCGTACGACAAGGACGTGGCGGGTCACCCGGCCGATAAGGACGTGATGCTGCGGCGGTTGACGCTCGCCGGCGGGACGATCGACGTGCTGGCCCGGTTCGTCGGCGGGCAGGGGACGGCGAACGTGCCGTGCTGGTCGCCGGACGGGCGGCGGGTCGCGTTCGTGACGTACCAGACGATTCCGTAGCCGCCACGGTGGACCGGCACGGGGCATGGGCGTCCCCGTTTCGCTATAACGGGCGGCATGCCCGAACGACCCGTTGTCCTCGTGACCGAAGGCTCTGCTCCGGCGCCGCTCGCCTGGTTGAAACAGCAGGCCCGGGTCGTCGAAGCCGCCCCGGGGTCCGCCGACTTCGACGCCGCGCTGCCGGACGCGGACGGGATGATGGTCCGGACCTACACAAAGGTGGACGCCGCGTTGCTGGCCCGCTGCCCGAAGCTCAAGGTCGTCGGCCGGGGCGGCGTGGGCCTGGAGAACATCGACGTGGCGGCCTGCCGCGCTCGCGGCGTCGAAGTCGTCTACACCCCGGACGCGAACACCGAGGCGGTCGCCGAGTTCGTCATCGGCTTCGCGCTGCAACTGCTGCGGCCGTGGGCCGCCTTCCGGGACCGGGCGTACGGGCCAACCGAGTTCAAGCGCGTCCGCGATACTTTCCGCGGCGCGCAGCTGGACGAGCTGACGCTCGGCGTCCTGGGCATGGGGCGGGTCGGCCGGCGGGTCGGGCGGATCGCCGCGAATGGCTTCGGCATGCGGGTGGTCTACCACGACCTGCTCGACGTGCGACCGCACCTGACGTTCCCGGCGACGGCCGTCGACCCGCCGGCGCTCTTCCGCGAGGCCGACGTCGTCACGCTGCACGTCGACATGCGGCCCGGCAACCGCCACCTGGTCGGCGGGCCACTGCTGGCGCTGATGAAGCCGACGGCGGTCCTGATCAACACCAGCCGCGGCGAGGTCCTGGACGCCGCCGCGGTCGCGGCCGCGATCCGTGAGAAGAGGATCGCCGGGGCGGCGATCGACGTGTTCGACCCGGAACCGCCGGGGGCCGACTACCCCCTGCTCGGGTTCGACAACGTCCTGCTCACCCCGCACATGGCGGCCCGCACGCACACGGCGGTCGAGAACATGAGCTGGGTGGTCCGCGACATGGTGGCCGTCCTGACCGGGCGGGCGCCGAATTACCCCGCGCCGTGACAGGTTCCGTGGTTCGGTCGGACAGCCGCCCGGGGCATCGTGTCCAGGGCCTGGTCTTTCGGGTCGATCCGCCGCCGCGTCTTGCGGACGGTCAGGCCGCCGTGGTTCTTCTTCAGGCCGCCGGCCGGTTGTCGAGCTTCGGGCCGGCTCACTCGTACCACTGGCCGGCACCCAGGAACTCCCGGAAGTCGGCCCAGCTCACCGTCCCGACCGGTCCGACGGGGGCGGGGATGTCTCGCGGGTCCCGGTCCTCGAACCGGCCGTCGTCGCCCACGACGGTCACCAGTCCGGGAACGTACTGGCGGCCGGTGTCGTCGCCCGGCTGCCAGCCGCCGTACGAACCGGCGGTCGCGCATTCCAGGAATGTGCAAGGGTCGAAGTTATACCATCGCTGGCCGCGGGGCGAGTCGATCCCGAAGTACCGCTGCTCATCGCCGAGCAGGCCGCGCTCGCCCATCTCGCGGAGATCGACCTGCTGGCGGAGGATTCGCGCCTCCCAGCCCGCGAACCCGGGGAGGTCGGCGAAGTCCTCCCGGTAACGTCGCCGCCACGCCTCGTCGAACGGTGGCGGGGAGTGCCCAAACGCCCCGGAAAGCAGCCCGAGAAATGCATCGGGGGAAAGGCCCGGCTCGGTCCCGTGGGCGCGGGCGAGGCCCCACAGGGCCCGGAGATACTCCTCCAGACCGCGTTCGCACGACTGGTGCGTCTGCACCAGGTCGGCGACGGCGACATACAAGTCGCGGTTGGTCTGAAGGCGGCTCACGCGGCTTCCCTCGGCCGGTCCTCCCGCTGGCTCGCCAGTGCCTCGTCTAGCGGCGGCGGCGCCCCGCCTGCTGCTCCGCCCGATACCGGGCCGTCGTCCAAACCTGGGTGTCCCAGAACTCGGTCACCACCGGCCGGTCCTTGGCGTCCCGGTTGATGGCCCAGTGGTAGTGGCGAACGGGCCGGCCGCCGTCTCCGCCGAGCAGCGGAGCAGCTTGTCCCGCTCGTGCCGCTTCATCGCCCCGCGGTACAGGTCGTCCAGGCCGAGCAGGAAGACGCGGTTGTTGACCACGCGCCGTTCGGTCGCCATTGGTGTCGCCCTTCTTCGGTCGCTGGCTTGTCTCGGACGATCGGCCCGCGGGCAATCCGCTCTTGCTCGACGGGGCCGTTTTCGCCGGCCAAGCCGTGATCATCCGCCGATCAGCGCCGCACCGCTCCAGTGAATTACCTTGCCCCCGCTGGGCGTCCCGTCTGCTACGGGCGTTATCGGCCGCGCTCCGCTGGGGCGTGGTCCGTAATCCGTTCAATTGTCGCCGAACCCGGGCGCGTCAGGGGCGTCCGGTGGCGTCATTCCTGGCTGACGGATCAATCGCCTGCAAGGCGGCGGAAGCAGCCTCCCCGACGGTAATGCCCTCGACCACCTCCGCCCTGTCCGCGAGCAACAGCCATAGCGGTTCGATGGCCGGTCGGCCGCCCGCGCCCAATGCGCCAAGTTTCAACGCCGCAAAGTACCGCACCTGGGGCTCGGGGGCGTCCAGCAGGCCCAGCAGTACGGGCAGGGTCGTGGCGTCGTGGTAGTGGCTGAGCATCGGCGGGGTGGGGATCGGGTCACCCGTCGGCCGGCCGAGGAGGCGGTCCAGCCACCGCCTGCCGGCATCCAAGACCCCCGTCACACCCTCGGGCCGCCCCAGCCAGGGCCAGCCATGGGCTTGGCCCGGGACCACCCCGTTGCGGAAGCCGGGGACGAACGTGCTGGCGGCGATCTCCCGCCGCCAGTAACTCACCGGCCGGCCGTTCCAGATCGCCTCCCGCTTTGCCCACCCGGCCAACCGCCGGTGGACCGGCGGCAGTGCCAGAATGCCCACCACGGTGGACACGGCCAAGAACGCCAGCAGCCGTCGCCTTCGCATCGTCGTGGCCTGCTTCCTGCTTGGAAGGCCGAGCATGGTTTCGGTTCCCAGTTTACCCGCGGCGAGGTCGTGGGCGCGAGACGACAGCGGCCGGCCCGCCTAAACGTCTCGCTCACCTGCCGCGGCGGCTCGCGACGCCCAACCTCACGAGA
>DASXAN010000968.1:0-3041 GCA_036406755.1 Gemmataceae bacterium | reverse complement strand
GCATGAGGATCAGCGGCAGCGTCAGCTTCTGTTGCTGCAAGTCGGTGCCGAGCGTCTTGCCGGCCGTGTCCTCGCGGCCGAGCAGGTCGAGCAGGTCGTCGGCCACCTGGAACGCCAGCCCCAGGAGCCGGCCATAGTTCGCCAGCCGTTCGACCGCGTCCGCGTCGGCACCGGCGTAGAGTGCCCCGAGCCGGCAGCAGCACGCCGTCAGTGCCGCCGTCTTGCCGTCGATGATCTCGAAGTACTCGCCTTCCGTCAGGTCGAGGTTGCCGCGCTGCAGCGTCTGGTGCAACTCGCCCTCGCAGACGCGATTGGTCGCTTCGCCGATCAGCTCGCACGCCCGCGCGTCGCCGATCGTGCTGGTCAGGTGGAAGGCGTGGGTGAACAGGTAGTCGCCGAGCAGGATGCTGGCCTTGTTGCCCCAGCCGGCGTTGACGGTCGGGACGTGCCGCCGCAGGCCGGCCTCGTCGAGCACGTCGTCGTGGACGAGCGTGGCCGTGTGCACCATCTCCACCACCGCCCCGAGGACGTGGTGGGCGGCGGTCACCCGGCCGCAGGCGCGAGCGGTCAGTAGCAACAGCGCGGGCCGCAGCCGCTTGCCGCGGTAGTGCGTCAGGTGCTCCAGCATTCGAGCCAGGGTGGGGCGGGGGCTGGCGATCGTGTCGGCGAAGACGCGCTCGACCGCGTCCAGGTCGCGGGCGATCGGGGCGTAGAGCAGGGCGGACGGGCGCGTCGGCGGCGTCAGCACCGGACTCATGCGCAACACTCCCTCCCGGTCGGTCGCGGCACACCGGCCGTGCCAAGGCGTTTCAGAAGTTTCAATCCAGAGTGAACAATAGCGACGGCTGCCGGGGCGGTCAATCGGGCCGGCGGAACGGCCCCCGCTGGCCCCCGGTTTTCTCCTCCAGCCGGATCGCCTCGACCGTCATCGTCCGGTCCACGGCCTTGCACATGTCGTAGACGGTCAGGGCGGCCATCGCGACCGCGGTCAGCGCCTCCATCTCGACGCCGGTGCGGGCGACGACGCGTACTGTGGCCTCGACCCGCAGCAAGTCGTCCGCTTCCCAGGCGAACTCCACTACCGTTCCAGTAATTGGCAGTGGGTGGCAGAGTGGGATCAACTCTCCGGTCCGCTTGGCGGCCATGATGGCGGCCAACCGGGCCACTTCGAGTACATCCCCCTTGGCCAATCGCTTGTCGCGGATGAGGGCCGCCGTCTCCGGCTTCATGCGGATTCGGCCGCTGGCCCGGGCGACGCGCTCCGTCTCCGGCTTGCCGCTGACGTCCACCATGCGGCTGGCGCCGGATGAATCGAAGTGGGTCAGCTCGTCGGCCACGGACTCACTCCCTGAGGTGCAGGGGGTAGCCTAGACGCGGCAACCGCGGCCGGCCACGGCCGCCCCCTGCGGGGGACTAACCGCAGGACGGGACCGGGGATAACTGGCGATCAGGGGCCGCCGATGCGGAGGGGCGCCACGTCGGCCGGCTCCGCCGGCTTCGACGAAGTGCTTGGCGTGCCCGGCGTCCGCGGGGCCGGGATCTGTTCCGGCGGCGGACCGGTCCGCGGCGGCGGGCCGGTCGGGATGGTGTCGATCGGCACCGGTGGTTGCAGTCCGCCGGTCGGCGGGGTACCCGCTTGGGGGTCGCCCGGCAGCGGCGGTCCCAGGCCCGCCGGGCCGCTCAACGGTGCCAGCCCGGCCGGGCCGCTGAGCGGCGGCTGACAGCGCGTTGCCTCCGCGAGCAGTTTGATCGTCACGTCCCGCTCGGCTTCGAACACCCCGCCCTCCAGCGGCATGAACGTCGCCACGATCCGCAGCCGCTCCGTCGTCGGCAGCCGCTGCCAGGGCAGGGCGACGAAGTAGCCAGTGCTGATGAGCCCGCTCCGCCACGACCGTCGGAGCTGCAGCGCCGATACGTCCCACGTCGAAAGCGGCGTCTTCAACCCCTCCGGCGTGATTCCCAGGGCCGTGACCTTGAGCGTGCCGGGGGCTTTGATCGGCGAGCCGTCGATGTCCCGCGGCACCAGCACGACCTGGATGCCCTCGTCGCCGGGGATCCTGTCCTCGTCGATGCCGCCGGTGCCGCGGCCGAGCTGGACGTCCTTGACCAGCGCCAGCGCGGACGGCCCCGGCCGCAGGACCGGCTGATTACACTGCTGCGCCTTGAGGGTGTTCTCCAGCGCCTCGTTCATCGACTCGGACCGCAGCAGCTCGCCCCGTAGTTCCCGCAGCTCCCGTTCGCGGGTGCGCAGTTCGGCCTCGACCAGCTCGCTGCGGCAGTTGCGACAGCCGGCGGCGGCGAGGAGGGCGACGACAACCCAGGCGAGGCGGGGTCGGGTCATGCGCGGCGGAACGGCTCCCGAAACGCCGCGGGGGCGGGGGCGACGCGGCCGCCTGCCGCCGTCGCCCCCGCCCCCGCGCTGGTCCGCCGCCGAGGGGTCACTCGCGCGGCGCTTGCGGGTGGGCGGGAATGGGAATCCGTTCCAGCATGTGGTCCACGAGGCCGAACTCCACCGCCTCCTGGGCCGACAGGAAGTTATCCCGGTCCGTTTCCTTCTCAATCCGCTCGATCGACTGGCCGGTGTGTTTGGCCAACAGCTCGTTGAGCGACTTCTTGGTCCGCAGGAACTCCTTGGCGTGGATCATGATCTCGACCGTCGTCCCCTCGGTCCCGGCCAGGGGCTGGTGGATCATGACGCGGGCGTTGGGCAGGCAGAACCGCTTCCCCTTGGTCCCGGCCGTCAGCAGCATGGCCCCCATGCTGGCCGCCTGGCCGATGCAGTACGTGGCCACGTCGCACGGGACGAACTGCATCGTGTCGTAAATGCCCATCCCGGCCGTCACCGAACCGCCGGGGCTGTTGATGTACAGGTTGATGTCGTTCTTCGGGTCGTCGAACGCGAGGAACAACATCTGGGCCACGACCAGGTTGGCGCTGTCGTCGGTCACCTGCCCTTGCAGGAAGATGATCCGGTCTTTCAGGAGCCGGCTGTAAATGTCGAAGACGCGCTCTTCACGGCCGCTGCGCTCGACCACGTAAGG
>DASXAN010000967.1:0-9515 GCA_036406755.1 Gemmataceae bacterium | reverse complement strand
GGCGTGGCCCACGACCCGACCCACTTCGTCTGGTCCTTGCCGGCGTTGCCGCCGGAGACGTAGTACTCCCAAACCGTTTCGCCGGTCTTCTTGTCGGCCGCGAACAGCACCTGCCGCTCGCCCGGCCCGCACCAGAGGATTACAAAGTCGCCGTACAGGACGGGGGACGAGGCGTTGCCCCAGACGTGGATCATCTTGCCGACGTCTTTATGCCAGAGCAGCTTGCCGGCGAAGTCGTAGCACACGAGGCCGGCCGACCCGAAGCTGGCGATCACCCGCTCCCCGTCCGTCACCGGCGTGGCCGAACAGTACGGGTTGGTCGGGTGGGTCGGTTCCGTGCCGTCGAAGCGGACCTCGGACTGCCACAGCTTCTTGCCGTCGGCGCGGTCGAAGCACAGGACCGCCCGCCGCTTGCCCTTCTCCAGCGCCTGGGTGACGAAGACGCGGTTCCTCCACAC
This sequence comes from Gemmataceae bacterium, assembly GCA_036406755.1. Taxonomy (GTDB): domain Bacteria; phylum Planctomycetota; class Planctomycetia; order Gemmatales; family Gemmataceae; genus DASXAN01. The sequence goes on along the minus strand of DASXAN010000967.1, from coordinate 9,057 downwards.
CACCGGCGACGAGTTGCCCTCGTCCCGCAGCGGGGCCTTCCACCGCACGTTCTCGGTGGTCGTCCACTTGAGCGGCACGTCGGTCCCGCGGCACCGGCCGTCGCCGGTCGGGCCGCGCCAGCCCGGCCAGTCGGCCGCGACGGCCGCCGTCGCCACCGCAGCCGCGGTTACCGCGGCGGCCGTCAGCCGCCACCGCATTTTCATACCCGCGCTCGCCATCACCCGCCCGCCTGGGTGGCCGTCAACTTGTCCATCGGCGGCCGCCGCAGGTGCTGGCCGGTCGCCTGCTGGAAGGCGTGGGCGACGGCCAGCAGCTCCGTCTCGCCGTACAGCCGGCCGGTGAACGTGACCGCCGTCGGCGTCTCCAGCCCGGCCTTCGTCTTGCGGGTGCCATGCGGCAGCGCGGCCGTCGGATGGCCGGTTAAGTTCGTGATCAGCAGCTCGTCCCGGTTCCCCCCGACGTACAGGTCCACGTCCCGCATCACCTCGTCCATCGCCCGCATCAGTTGGGTGCGGACGCGGTTGGCCCGGATGTAGTCCACGGCCGGGACGAACCGCTTCTCCCGAAACGTCTCCGGCCACAGACCCAGCCCCTCGTGCACGCCCTGGCGGGTGATGTCGTCGAACGCCGCGGCCGCCTCCGTGCTCAGGATGAACCGCAGCGGCGTGATCGGGATCTTGTCCGGCAACTTGATCGGCACCAGCCGCACGCCGAGGTCGCGGAGGATCGTCAGCTCCTCGCGGTCGGCGACCGGCCGGCGGCCCTCGACGTACCCCACCCGCAACGTCCGCAGGTCGCGGGGCGGGGGCCAGGCGAACGGCCGGTCCACGGCCGCCGGGTCCTGGCCGTCGGCCCCGTGGATGGCGGCGAACACCAGGGCACAGTCCTCGACGGAGCGGGCGATCGGGCCGAGCTTGTCCATGCTCCACGACAGGGTCATGCACCCGTGCCGGCTGATGCGGCCGAACGTCGGCCGCAGGCCGGTCGCCCCGCACCGCGAGCACGGCGAGACGATGCTGCCGAGCGTCTCCGAGCCGATGCCGAACCCGATCAGCCCGGCGACGGCGGCCGACGCCGACCCGGCCGACGACCCGCTCGACCCTTCCTTCGGGTCCCACGGGTTGCGGGTCATGCCGCCGAACCACTGGTCGCCCATCGCCAGCGCGCCGAGGGTGAGCTTGGCCACGAGGACGGCCCCGGCCTCCTCCAGCCGGCGGGCGACGGTCGCCTTCACGTCGATCGTCTGGTCCTTAAAGTGGCCGGCCCCCCAGGTCGTCTTGTAGCCGGGGTAGGCGATGAGATCCTTCGCGCCCCACGGGATGCCGTGCAGCGGCCCGCGGTAGCGGCCGGCGGCGATCTCTCGGTCGGCCCGCTCGGCCTGCTTGAGCGCCACGTCCTCGGTTAGGGTGACCACGCAGTGAAGGGCCGGGTCGTACTTCTTCAGGCGCTCCAGGTAAAGCTTGGTCAGCTCGACCGATGACACCTGCCGCGTGCGGACCAGGGCGGCCAGCGCGGTGATGGGCAGGAAGGCGAGACCGTCATCGGAGTCGGGCTTCTTCGGGGCGGCGGCGGAGATTGGTTCGACGTCACGGTGCACCGGCCCGGACGCGGGCGGCAGCCACGGGGCCGGGTCGAACACGAGGGCCGGCGGCACGTCGTACGGCACGGCCGCGGCCCGCACGGCGCGGATGTCGCGGAGCAGTTGGGTCAGCGACTTGACCAGAGTCTTGCGCTCGGCGTCAGGCAGGGAGATGCCGGCGATCCACTCGGCCTGCTTGATCATCTCCTCGGTCACTGCGCCGGCCTCCTCAGCGTCGGCCGCCAGGGCCCGCTGGAAGACGGCCGAGCCGACGCCGGCGGCGGCCAGGGATTGGAGTAGCTGCCGGCGGGTGGGGGACAGACGGGTCATGTCATGCGCTCCTTCCAGAACCGCTCGCGGCTATGCGGGCCGTTGCTCGCATAGCAGCAAGCGGCTAGTAGTCACCACCGCAGCTCCGCCGGGAAGAACTCCGCGATCAGCTCCTGGTAGTACGGCTTCAGCCCGTTCACGTCCGGCTTGGCCTCGCCCTTCGAGTACAGGTCGTACGGGTTGAACGCCCGGACCGCCCCGAACTGCTTCCGGTCCCGGTCGTTCATCAGGTGCCCGTACGCCCCCTCGCGGTGGCAGGCATAGAAGGAGTGATACCGGATCATGTACAGAGCCGGGTCCGGCAGGTGGTCCTTGACGACGTGGTACAGGTACTCGTCGTGGCCCCAGGAGAGGTGGACGCCGTCCAGGCCGCAGCCGTCCGTATACACGCCGCAAGGCGTCTGGTACTCCGGCATCCGCGCATCCGGGTTGTCGGCAAAGAACTCGGGGAAGACGACCTTGTCAGAGTAGGCGCAGCCGACCGGGAATGTGTCGCCGACCACGGCCCATTGCGGCTCGCCGAACAGGCACAGGATTTTGCCAAGGTCGTGGATCAGGCCGGTCAGGACGAACCACCGCGGGTGGCCGTCGCGACGGATCGCCTCGGCCGTCTGCATCAGGTGCTCGATCTGGCTCAGGTCGGTGTCCGGGTCGCTGTCGTCCACCAGCGTGTTCAGGAATTCCATCGCCTCCCAGATGCCCATCCGCTTCTTCGCCAGCGGCAGGTACTCGGCCTTCTTGGCACGGACGAAGTCGTACGTCTGGTAGCGGTGGTTACGGCGGTAGAACTCGAGGACGCTCGGTCGGGCGTCGGCCCGGTAGTCGCGGAACTGCTCCTTCGCCTTGGCCGGGGCCGGCCCGGGGGCGTAGCGGTCCTTCACGAAATCGTCCCAATCGTCCAGGCGGTCGAGAGGTCGGGTCGTGTCGGCCACGAGTCGGTCCTCGGGTGAGGGCGTCACGGGTTTTTCGTCAGGAACTGCCGCAACTCGGCGAGCCGGTCGGTGTTGATCAGGTCCACGTCGGCGGCCCGCAACTCGGCCCAGAACGCGGGCAGTTCCGGCGTGTTCCAGAACCGCACCAGCCGGCCGTGCTTGTGGGCGCGAGCGACGAAGTGCTGGAGCTTGGCCCGCTCCTCGCCCGGCATCGTGCCCTCGCCGCGCCACATGAACAGCTTCGTCCAATTGTCGCTGACCCATGGCATCAGGTGGGCCGGCAGGTCGGAATCCACGTCGCCGGAGCGGCCGTCGTAGCCGGCGTACCGCTTGGCCTGGCTGGCCATGACGTCCTTGGCCATGTTGCCGCTGATGACGACCGTGATCGCTTTCGGCTCGACCTTGCCGCCGTCCACCGTGGTCAGCAACTCGGCGTAGCGGGCCAACACGTCGTGCAGGGCGGCGTAGGTGGACTTGGCCTCGGTCTTCACGTCCACGAGCAGCCAGAACGGCGGGCCGTCCTTGTAGACGTGGCCGCCGTTGGCCCGGACGCGCTCGCGGAGCGGGTCCAGGTACAACGATTCGAGCGTCCGCTCCGGTTTCAACGACAATGCGGTGTGGCCGACGAGCAGTTTGCCGTCGCGGAGGAAGACGTCGGCCTCCACGCTGGAAAAGCCCTGGTCGAGCGCGTCGAACAGCGGCCGCGGGTGCTCGTAGTCGTTGTGGGCGTGGGCGTGCCGCAGCGGCGTCACCGGGGAGTCCGCCGCCGATGCGAGGCCGGCGAACGCGAGGGCCAGGCAGGCGGTCGTGCGGAGCGCGGACATGCGGCATCCCCGTGCGGACGGTACTTGGCAATCAGGATAGCTCCGGCCGCGGCGAACCGCAACGGCCCGCCGCCCCTCCGATCGAACCATACAACAACGCGGCCCGACCGCCCCGGAGGCTGGAATGGCCGACGGCCACGACCCGTACGCCGCGCTCCGCAGCCCGGACTACCGCCGGGTGCTGACGGTCAACGTCCTCGGCGGGGCCGGGTTCGGGATGCAGTTCCTGGCCGTCGAATGGGAGGTCTACCACCGGACCGACTCCGCCGCCGCGCTCGGCCTCATCGGCTTGATCCAATTCATGCCGGTGCTCTTGCTCGCCATCCCGGCCGGCCATCTGGCCGACCGACTCAGCCGCAAGGGGCTGTTTATCTTCGCCCAGGCGCTCATGACCCTGGCCTCGACCGGCCTGGCGACCGTGTCCTACCTGGAAGGACCGGTGCCGCTCGTCTACGTCTGCCTGCTGCTGGTCGGCATCGGCCGGGCGTTCAGCGCCCCGGCCCGCTGGGCATTGTTACCGCAGGTCGTGCCGCTGGAAGCGCTCGGCAACGCCGTCACGTGGAACAGCAGCGGCTGGCAGGTGGCAACGACGGTCGGCCCGGCCCTCGGCGGGTGGGTGATCGCCCAGCGGGAGGCGGCCGGCCTGGCGTACGTCGTGGCGGCCGTCGGGTATGCGTTCTGCACCGGCTTGGTCGCCACCATTCGCCCGCGCCCGGTCAAGCAGATGACGGGGCCGCCGTCGCTGGATTCACTGTTGGCCGGGCTGAAGTTTGTGTGGAACACGCCGCTGATCTTGGCGACAATCACCCTGGACCTATTCGCCGTGCTGTTGGGCGGGGCGACGGCCCTGCTGCCGATTTACGCCCGCGACATCCTCCACGCCGGCCCGGCGTGGCTCGGTTGGCTGCGGGCGGCTCCGTCGATCGGCGCATTGGTCATGGCCTTGGCCATGGCGCATCGCCCGCCGCTGCGGCGGTCCGGCAGCGCGCTCCTCCTGGCCGTCGCCGGGTTCGGGGTGGCGACGATCGGGTTTGGGCTGTCCCGCGACCCGTACCTGTCGTTCGTCCTGCTGGCGGTAACCGGGGCGCTGGACAACGTCAGCGTCGTCGTCCGCGGGACGCTGGTGCAGCTGCTGACGCCGGACGCGATGCGCGGCCGGGTGTCGGCCGTGAACACGATCTTCATCGTCACGTCGAACGAGCTCGGGGCGTTCGAGTCGGGCATGACGGCGGCGCTGGTCGGCCCGGTGTGGTCGGTGGTCGGCGGCGGCATCGGCACACTGGCGGTCGTCGGTTGGGTGATGGCGAAGTGGCCGCAAGTGCTCCGGCTCGGCCCGCTGAACAACCCGGCCGGCGAGCTGTACACCGAGGCGGCGGAGGCGGAAGTCCTCGAAGAACAAACCTAATCCGACACCGGGAGGCGATCATGCGCACGTGGCCTGTCTTGGCGATTGTGCTCGGCGGGGTGTCGTGGCTCGGGCTGGCGGGCCGCTCCGACTCCCGGCCGGACAACGGCTGGAAGCCGCTGTTCAACGGCAGGGACCTGTCCGGCTGGACGCACTTCTTCAACGGCCGCGACAAGGGCGCGAACGCGGACGACCTCGTCCGCGTCGAGGACGGCGTCATCCACATCTACCCCGAGGGCAACGACGGCGACAAGCGGCCGTTCGGGTACATTCTGACGGCCAAGGAGTACTCGCACTACCACCTGCGGTGCGAGTACAAGTGGGGGATGAAGCGGTTCGGGTCAAAAGCCAAGGCCAAGCGGGACAGCGGCGTGCTCTACCACGTCGTCGGGCCGGACAAGGTGTGGCCGCGGTGCGTCGAGTGCCAGGTGCAGGAAGGCGACACCGGCGACATCTTCACCGTCGGCACGCGGATCGCCACGACCGTCGATCCGGCGAAGCAGAAGGGTCCGAACGACAAGACGAGTATGTCCGTCTTCCTGCCGCCAGAGAAGGGCGGGCTGATGTACAGCCAGGGCACCAAGGGGATCACCCGCGTCGTGAAAAGCGAGACGGCGGAGCGGGACGGGTGGAACACGGTCGAGTTGATCGTCAAGGGCGACAGCGCGACGCAGATCGTCAACGGCAAGGTCGTGAACCGCTGCACCGACATCCAGCAGTCGGGTGCCGGCGACACCTGGGTGCCACTGACGGCCGGGCGGATCGCATTCCAGGCCGAGGGGGCAGAGGTGTTCTACCGGAACATTGAGATCAAGGAGTGAGGGTTAGCCGCGACGCGGAGTCTTCGGAGCGGAGCGCGCTGGTGGGAGCGCGCCGCTCCGCGCCGCGGCTAACCGAGTGATTACCAGTCCAGCACCGACCCGTCGTCCCTGTCATACAGCTCGGCGTTCTTCCAGTCGTGGCCGATCTTGTCGACCAGCGCCTGCTCGTCCAGCTCGATGCCCAACCCCGGCCCGGTCGGCAGGTCGAGGTAGCCGCCGCGGACGGTGAACGGCTTTTTCAGATAACCGACCCCCAGGCTGACCTGTTCCTGGCACAGGAAGTTCGGGATCGACGCCGCCAGCTGCACGCCAGCTGCCAGCGAGATCGGACCGAGCGGGTTGTGCGGGGCGATGGTCGCGTAATACGCCTCGGCCATGCCGGCGATCAGCCGGACCTCCGTGATGCCGCCGGCGTGGCACAGATCCGGCTGGAGGATCGTCGCGGCCCGCTTCTCCAGCACCTCGCGGAAGCCCCACTTGGTGAAGACCCGCTCGCCGGTGGCGATCGGCAGGTGCGTGCCGCGGGCGATCTCGGCCATGACCTCGTGCTCCTGGCAGTTGACCGGCTCCTCGACGAACATCGGGTTGTGTGGCTCCAGGGCCTTGATGAGCACCTTCGCCAGCGCCGGACTGAGGGCGCCGTGGAAGTCGATGGCCAGGTCGGCGTCGTCGCCGACGGCCTTCCGCTGTTCGGCGAATTTCTCCGCGGCATAGTGCACTTCGGCGGGCGTCTCGATGTACCGCGACGGTCGCCGCTTCGCCGGCCCCGTCTTGAACGCCGTGAACCCCTCGGCGAGCCCTTTCTTGATCGCCTCCGGGGTGCGGGCGTGGGCGTAGACGCGGACGCGCTGCCGCGTCGGCCCGCCAAGCAGCTCGTACACCGGCACGCCGAGCGCCTTGCCCTTGATGTCCCACAGCGCCTGGTCGATGCCGCTCAGGGCGCTGGTCAGGATCGGCCCGCCGCGGTAGAAGGCGTGGCGGTAGATCGCCTGCCAGTGGTGCACGACTTGCCGCGGGTCCTTGCCGAGCAGGTACGGCTCAACTTCCTTCACCGCGGTGGCGCACGTGAGCGCCCGGCCTTCGAGGATCGGCTCGCCGAGGCCGACGATGCCGGCATCGGTGTGGACCTTGAGGAACAGCCAACGCGGCTTGACGAGGAACGTCTCCAGCTTCGTGATGCGGATCGGCGAACGCGGCGGCACTTCGGCTCTCTGGCCGGCCTTCTCCTCCGCGACGGCGACGGACTGGAAAATGGCCCCGAGGCCGAGGCCGGTCATGCCGGCCCGGAGGGCGGCGCGGCGGGTGGGGAACTGGCGGGTCATAGAAATCGCCTCCACTGGTGTTGCGAGCCGGGGACGGCGGCGACAGAATTCCTCCATGCTACCCGACCCGGCGATCGAAGTCCTCCGCCCGGGGCTGCCCCGCGGCCGGTTCCGGGCCGTGCTGTTCGACTTCGATGGCACGCTCTCGCTGCTCCGCGAGGGCTGGCCGAAGGTCATGACCGAGATGATGCTGGAGGAACTCCACCGCACCGGGGCCAATCAGCCGGAAGACCGCTTCGCCGCGACCGTCGAGGCCATCGTCGTCGGCCTGAACGGCCGGCCGACAATCGTGCAGATGCAGCACCTGGCCGCGGAGATCGAGAGGCTGGGCGGCCAACCCGCCGCCCCGGCCACATACGCCCGGCAGTACCAGGAGCGGCTGATGCGGATCGTTCAGGGCCGGTACGATCGACTCCGCACCGGGCGGGCCGCACCGGCAGAGTGGGCCGTGCCGGGCTGTTATGCTTTGCTCAATCGGTTACGAGCGAGGGGCCTACCGCTCGTCCTGGCCAGCGGCACCGAGGCCGAGCACGTCCGCCGCGAGGCCGAGCTGCTAAAACTGAACTCCTACTTCGGCGAAGCGATCTTCGCCCCAGACAGCGGCGACCCGCACTTCTCCAAGCGGGCGGTGATCGAACACGTGCTGCGGGAGCATGGCCTGCGGGGCGAGGAGTTGTTGGCCTTCGGCGACGGCGTCGTGGAAACGGAGGAGGTGCGGCGGGTCGGCGGCGTCGCGGTGGCTGTCGCCAGCGAGGAGCCGCCGCGGCGCGGCGTCAACGCCCGGAAGCGCGACCGGCTCATTCGTGCCGGGGCCGACGTGGTCATTGCCGACTACGAATGTCATGAGCGGCTACTGCGCTGGCTGTTCGCGGAGGATTGAGCGATGCCCTACCCGCAATTCGACCGCTCGCGCCTCCGCATCCGGCCGCTGTCCGAGCGACGGCACGATCTCAGTCTCGCCCACGTCCTGCCGCTCGACGCCGAGCCGGTGTTCGACCATCCCGCGTTGTCAGTCATCGGCCAACGACTTGCGAGCGCGAAACGCGATGGCCGCGCCCGCATCCTGATGATGGGCGCCCACGTGCTGCGGGCCGGTGTCCAGCCGCACCTGATCGACCTGCTCGATCGCGGCCTGATCGACCACGTCGCAATGAATGGGGCCGGGCCGATCCACGACTGGGAGTTCGCCCTGGTCGGGGCGACGACGGAAAGCGTCGCCCGCTACGTCTCGACCGGCGAATTCGGCCTGTGGCACGAGACTGGCCGGATGAACGACGTGATCCACGCCGCGGCCCGCGACGGGCTGGGGCTGGGTGAGGCGCTCGGCCGGACGATCCTCGACGGCGATTTTCCGCACAAGTCCGTCAGCGTCCTGGCTGCGGCCGCACGCCTCGGCGTGCCGCTCACGGTCCACGTCGGCGTCGGCTACGACATCCTGCACGAGCACCCGAACTGCGACGGGGCCGCCCTCGGCCAGACGAGCTACCAGAACTTCCTGACGTTCGCCGCGACGGTCGAACGACTGGAGGGCGGCGTGCTGCTCAACTTCGGCTCGGCGGTGATGGGGCCGGAGGTGTACCTGAAGGCGCTGGCGATGGCGCGGAACGTGGCGCACCAGGAGGGCCGGCACATCCGTCACTTCACGACCGCCGTCTTCGACCTCATCCCGCTGGAGGGCGACCACCGCCGGCAGGCGCCGAAGACCGACCCGCGCTACTACTACCGGCCGTGGAAGACGATCCTGGTGCGGACGGTGGCCGACGGCGGCCAGAGCTTCTACGTCCAGGGCGACCACCGGGTGACGCTGCCGCACCTGCGCGCCGCGGCGCTGGCGGCGGAGCGC
>DASXAN010000966.1:0-7936 GCA_036406755.1 Gemmataceae bacterium | reverse complement strand
AGAACCCCGTGTTCATCCGGGAGGTGGAGCTGCTCGACGAACGGGGCCGACCCTGTGCCGTCTTCGACCACGGCCAGCGGATGCGCCTGCGGCTGCACTACGACGCCCCGCAGCGAGTCGCCGCGCCCAACTTCGTCGTCTCCGTCATCCGCAACGACAACGTCGGCTGCTGCAATTACAACACGGTCTCCGACGGCTTCTCGCTCCCGAGCATCCAGGGGCGGGGAACCCTCGAGCTGCAAACGCCCCCGCTCAAGTTGGTTTCGGAGGGCTATACGACGCAGGTGCTGGTGTGGGCGAACGGCTTCGAGCGGCTGCTCTGTGCCCAGACGGGGCCGAGCTTCCAGGTGCGGGACCCGCTGCTCAGCACGCACTTCGGCGTCTTCCACGAGCCGGCCGAACGGTGGTCGCACGCCGGCGGCACGCCGGTCGCGGCACATGCGCCGCCGCCGACCGCCTGACCGCGAGCCGGCCGCGGCGCCGCGGCCGTTGCCGACGACGTTTCCCCACCCCGTTGCCGAGTACAGGCGAGTGGCCGTGATTGCGAACGTCTTGACGCCCGGAGCCGGCCGTGCCCCCGCGGGGGGCCGCGGCGCCGGCACGGGAATCCCGGGGCACGCCGGGAGCCGGGTCACGGTCCTCAGCAACAGCGAAGGGTGGGGCGGGGCCGAGCTGCACGCGGTGGACCTCGTGAACACCCTGGCCCGCCGGGGCCACCGGGTCAAGCTCGTGGTGCTGGGCACCGACGTCTACGGGGGCCGGCGGCTCGACTGGCACGAGAACGCCGAACTGGTCCGCGTTCCGCTGCCCCGGCCGTTGAGCGAACTCGGCCTGGTGAACCTCCTCCGCCTGCTCCGCCCGTTTGCCGGCGGGGCCTGCGTCCTGGTGAAGGGCGGGCTCGACCGAGGTAGCTGGCGGCTCGACCTGGCCGCGCGGCTCTGCTTCGGGCGCTACGTCACGGTGGAGCAGTTGACCTGTGACCCGATGCCGCCAAAGACGAGCCGGCGCTACCTGGGTGGGCTGCTGCCGGGGCTGGGCCTGTGGTGGTACGGCCGGCTGCTGTCCCGCCGCCTGCGGTCGGTCTTCCCCCACCGGGTCGTGTGCGTCAGCGACGCCGTCCGCCGGGGGCTGGTGACGCACTACCGGTTCCCCGGCCGCAAGCTCCGGGTCGTCCACAACGGGATCAACCCGTCGAAGTACCACCCGACCGCCGCGTGGCGGCAGTCGTGCCGGTCGGCGTGGGGCGTCCCCGAGCAGGCCCTGGTGCTGGGGGCGGTCGGCCGCCTCAACCCGCAGAAGGACTACGGGCTGGCGGTCGAGGCGTTCGCCCGGCTCATGCGCGCCCGGCCCGGTCGGGACGTGCGGCTGGTCCTGGTGGGCGAAGGACCGGAGCGGGAGGCGTTGCAGCGGACCGCGGCGGCGAGCGGGTTCGGGGACCGGGTCATTTTCCCCGGGCCGACCGACCGGGCCTGGGAGGCGTACTGCGCCTTCGACCTGTTCCTGATGCCCAGCCGCAACGAGGGGCTGCCGATGGCGCTGCTGGAGGCCATGGCCTGCGGCTGCTGCCCGGTGGCCACCGACGTCGGCGGGGTCCGGGAGGTGATCAGCGACCCGGGCGTCGGCTGGCTGGTGCCGGCCGGCGACCGGGAGAAGTTCGTGGCCGCCGTGGGGGAGGCCGCCGCCCTCGCCCCGGAAGGGCGGGCGGCACTGGGACAGCGGGCGCGGGCCCGGGTCGTCGCGCAGTTTGACGCCCGGACGCAGTTGGCGGCCCTGGCGCGGTTCGTCGAAGGCGAGTCAGGAGAGTGACCGTGAAAGCCATCATCCTCGCCGCCGGCATGGGCCGCCGCCTCGGGCTGGGCCTGCCCAAGTGCCTGACCCCGATCGTCGAGGACACCACGATCCTCGATTTGCAGCTCGCCCGCTTGCGGCGGTTCGTCGAACGGGTGACCCTCGTGGTGGGCCACCAGGCGGACGTCATCATGCGGCGGCACCCCGATTGCGAGTTCGTCCACAACGCCGCCTACGAGACGACCAACACGGCCGCCAGCCTGGCGCTGGGGCTGGAGCGGGTGGGCGGCGAGGACGTCATTTGGGTCAACGGCGACGTCGTGTTCGACCCGGAGGTCCTGGCCCGGCTCGTAGCCCGGGGGCCCTCCGCCCTCGCCACCAAGCGGTGCAGCACCGGCGACGAGGAGGTAAAGTACATGGCCGACGCGGACGGCCGGCTTACCGCCGTCTCCAAGGGACTGACCGACGGCCAGGGCGAGGCGGTCGGGGTGAACATCGTCCGGGCGGCCGACGTCGGGCCGTTCCGCGAGGCGCTGGCGGGGTGCGGCCGGCAGGACTACTTCGAGCGGGGCGTCGAGACGGCCCTGGCCCGGGGGGTCGCCTTCTACGTGGCCGACGTGACCGACCTGGCGTGCATCGAGATCGACTTCCCGGAGGACCTGGCGGCCGCCCGGCGGCTGTTCGGGTCGCTCCCCGAGGCGGCCCGGGGGCCGGCGGCCGGCACCCCGGCCGTTTAGCGGAGGCGGAGGGCGGACATGGCGAAGACCAAAGTGACCGTGATCGGCGCCGGGGCGTGGGGCACGACCGTCGCCAACCTGCTGGCGAAGAACTGCGCGGAGGTGCACCTCTGGGCGTCCCAGCCGGCGGTGGCCGACGCGATCCGCCGCACGCGGCAGAACGCCGCCTACCTGCCGGGCGTCACGCTGCGGCGCAACGTGACCGCCTTCCACGAGATCACGGCGGCCCCGCTCGACAGCCCGCTGGTCGTGTGGGCCATCCCGGTGCAGTTCCTCCGCGCCCGGCTGCGGCCGTTCGTCGAACACCTGCCCCGCGGCGTGGTCTGCGTCAACCTCGGCAAGGGGATCGAGGTGGACACCCTGGCGCGGCCCTCCGAAATCCTCCTGGAAGAGTGCACCGGCCTGCGGGCGGTCGGCTCGCTGGCCGGGCCGAACATCGCCGCGGAAGTGGCCCAGGAGATGTACACGGAGATGACGCTGGCGCTGTCCGACTACCGCCTGCTGGGCGAGGTCGCCGGCTACTTCGCGTCCGAGACGCTGCGGGTCAACGTCACCGCCGACCTGACCGGCCTTGAGCTGAGTGCGGCCCTGAAGAACGTCTGCGCCATCGCGGCGGGGGTGTGCGACGGGCTGCGGCTGGGGGCCAACACCAAGGGGCTGGTCCTGGCGGCCGGGCTGCACGAGATGCGGCGGCTCGGGGCCGTCCTCGGGGCCAACCCCGACTCGTTCCTGACCGGCTGCATGCTCGGCGACGTACTGGCCTCGTGCTACAGCGAAAGCGGCCGCAACCGCCGGGTGGGCGAATACCTCGGGGCCGGCAAGACCCTGGACGAGGCGCTGCGGCTGTTGAACGGCCGTGTGTCCGAGGGCGTCCCGACCTGCCAGGCCTGCTACCAACTCCAGGGGCGGCTGGACCTGACCCTGCCGCTGGTGGAGAACGTCCACCACCTGCTCGAGGGCCGGATCGACGCCGACGGCTGCATCCGCCGCATCCTGCGGCAGCCGCGGCGGGCCGGGCGCGAGCCGGCCCGGGAGGCGCGGCCTTCGCTCGGCGACGGCGGCCTCCACCTCGCGGAGCTGGTGGCCCAGGACCGGTCCTAGGGTGAGCGGGGCCGCAACGATGCGCATCGGGTTTGACGCCACGCCGCTCCTCATGGCGCCGCGGTTCGGGATTCACCAGCACGCGTACGAGGTCGTCCGCCACCTGGCCCGGCTGCACCCGGAGGACCGGTACGTCCTGTTCTTCGACCGGGACCTGTCCGGTCGGCCGTCGTTCGACCGGGCGGCCCTGGCCGAACTCGGGCCGGCCGTCGAGCCGGTGCCGCTGCGGACGTTCGGCCCCACCATGCGGATCGCCCAGGCGGCTTGGTGGCGCTGGCACCTGCCCCGGGCGATCGCCCGCCACGGCATCGACGTCTTCCACGGCCTGGCGCACCTCATCCCCTTCACCCGCCGCCGCCCCCTGGTGCTCACCGTCCACGACCTCATGCCGGTCGAGTTCCTTTCCTGGACGCCGGGGGACCGGGCGGCCGTCCGGGCGCGGCGCCAGGTGCTGTCCGCCATTCGCCGCGCCACGGCGATCGCCGCCGTCTCGGAGGCGACCAGGCGGGACGTCCTGGGCACGGGCTACGTCCGACCCGGGGCCCCGATCGCCGTCACCCCGAACGCGGCCCGGGAGGTGTTCCAGCGAGTCACGGACGCGGCCAGGCTGGCCGCGGTGAAGGAGCGGTACGGGCTGCCCGACGCCTTCCTCCTCACCGTCGGCGCCGACACGCCGCGGCGGAACTACGCCCGCCTGCTCCGGGCCTTCGCGGAGGCACGGCAGCTGGATGCGGCGGTCGGGCCGCTCGTCATCGTGGGGAACACCGACTGGCCACAGACCCGCGCCCACCGGCTCGCCGGCGAGCTGGGGGTGCGAGACCGGGTCATCTTCTGCCGCGGGGTGGGGGACGAGGACTTGGCCGCGGTCTACACGCTGGCGACCGCCTACGTCTGCCCGTCCCTGCACGAAGGGTTCGGCATGCCGGTTGTCGAGGCGCTGGCGTGCGGCACGCCCGTGGCCTGCTCGGACGTCCCGGCCTTGCGCGAAGTGGCGGGCGAGGACGCGGACTATTTCGACCCGGCGGACGTCGGCGCCATCGCCCGCGCCCTGCGCTCGCCGCCGACGCGCGGCGCGACCGAGGGGCCGGCGGCCGGGACCGGGCGGTTCAGTTGGGAACGGGCGGCGGAGGCGGCGCACGGCCTGTACCATGAGCTGTGCGCGCGCCGGCACGCCCGGGCCGCGGCGCCGCGGTCACCCCGCGACCCGGCCGCGTTGGCCCCGAACCTGGACTGAGACGGTCCCGGCCCGGGCCGGGACGAGGAGCGGGCGGATGCTTCCCGAGTGGGCCCGGCAGCGGCGACTGCCCTGGAAATTGCGCTGGCTGAAGTACATCCGGCTCAGTCGGCCGGTGCTCTCGGCCCGGGTGATCGCGGCGGACCTACGGGGCGACCCGAAGGCCCCCAGCCTGATGCTCCAGACGTTCGGGGAGGAACTTCTGGGCGAGACGCTGGCGGCCTGCAAGAAGGTCGGCATGACACCGTTCCTGGCCTTCGGCACGCTGCTCGGGCACTGCCGCGACGGCGGGTTCATCAAGCACGACGCCGACATTGATCTGGGCATCCTCGAGGGGGATCGCCCCAAAATGGCCGCCCTGGCCGAAGAAATGCGGCGGCGCGGCTACGTCGTGCGGCTGCACACCGAGCGCGAACTGTCCTTCTACCGGCCCCACATGCCGACCTTGCTGGTGGACTTCTTCGTGTTCTTCCGCAAGGGCGACGACGTGGCCTATTACGACCAGCGCGGCGAGACGGTGTACGAGTACCGCTTCCCGCGGGAGGTGTTCGCGGAGCTGGCGCCGGCCCGCTTCCTCGGGCGGCTCGACGCCTTCATCCCCGGCCGGGCGGAGCAGTTCCTGGAGGTCAGCTACGGCGACTGGCGGACGCCCCGGACGGCGTTCGACAACGTGCACGGCCACCCGAACTGCACGGTCGTGGAACAAGGGGCGGGCCACTAAGGTCGGTCGGGCGAGCGGAGGGCTGGCGGGGTGCAGAGCGGGCGGTCCAAGGTCCTGTTGGTGACGGAACTGTTCCCGCCGAAGACCGGGGGGAGTAGTCGCTGGTTCTGGGAGATCTACCGCCGGCTGCCGCGCGACGGGTACGTGATCGCGGCCGGGGAGGACCCGCGACAGGCGGAGTTCGACCGGGGCCACGACCTGCGGGTCGTGCGCGTGCAGTTGTCGCTGCGGTCGTGGGGGGTGGCCAACTGGGCCGGGCTGAAGGCGTACGGCGGCGCGGTCCGCCGCCTGGCGGCGCTGGCCCGGGCCGAGGGCGTGGGGATGGTCCACTGCGGCCGCTGCCTGCCGGAAGGGCTGATGGCCCTGGCCCTGAAGCGCTGGCGGGGCCTCCCCTACGCCTGCTACGTCCACGGCGAGGAGCTGAACTACGCCGCCGCCAGCCGGGAACTCCGCTGGCTGGCCCGGCGGGTGCTACGGGGCGCGGCGTTCGTGATCGCCAACAGCCGCAACACCCGGGCGATCCTGACCGACGAGTGGCACGTGCCGGGCGACCGTGTCCGCCTGCTGTATCCGGGCGTGGACGCGGCCCGCTTCGTGCCGGCCCGGCGGGACCGGGCGGTCCGGGCGGAACTCGGCTGGGGCGATCGCCCCGTCGTCCTGACGGTCGGCCGGCTGCAAAAGCGCAAGGGGCACGACATGATGATCCGTGCCCTGGGCGCGGTGCGCCAGGCGATCCCGGACGTTCTGTATGCGATCACGGGCGACGGCGAAGAACGGCAGTACCTCGAAGGGCTGGTCACAGACGCGGGACTGACGGGCCACGTCCAGTTCCTGGGCGAAGTCGGGGACGACCTCCTGGTGCGGTGCTACCAGCAGTGCGACCTGTTCGTGCTGGCGAACCGACAGGTGGGCCAGGACATCGAAGGGTTCGGCATGGTGCTGGTCGAGGCCCAAGCCTGCGGCAAGCCGGTGGTCGCCGGGGCCTCGGGCGGGACGGCCGAGACGATGCAGGTTCCCGAGACCGGCCGGGTCGTGGATTGCACGGCCCCGGACGCGCTGGCCGCCGCCGTCACGGAGTTGCTCGCCGACCCGGACCTGCGCCGGCGCATGGGGGAGGCCGCCCGCGAGCGGGCCGTGGGGCAGTTCGACTGGACCTGCCTGGGCCGGCGGGCCGCGGAGCTGTTCCGGTTCGGCCGGGAATCGCCGACCCCGGCTACGGCCGGGGCCGGGTGCGCCTAGCCCGGCGGGGCGGCCTCGGCCCGGCGCAGCGCGCCGAGCCACAACTCGGCGCACTTCCAAAGCCCCCGCTCGTTGAAGTGAGCGTGGTCGATCGCGTTGCGCCAGTCGTCGCCGAGGGTGTCGGTGTCGGGCCCGGCGTAGATTCGCTCCGCGGGGTCGATCAGTTCGGCTTGTGCCCTCCGGACGTTCTCGTACACGGCGTCTTCCCGTTTCGAGGCGATGGAGACGAAGACCGGGGCGTCGGGTTCCTCCCGTCGGATGCCGGCCATCATCCGGCGGAACCGGGCCTTGTAATCCTCGGTGCTGGTGAGGTAGTCGCTCTCGCCCTGGTGCCACAGCAGGTGGGTCGGCGGGATGCCGTGCTCGCGTAAGTCCCTCAGGGTATAGACCAGGACGGGGTGGAGGTCCCCGTCCGGGGCCCACCGCCGGATTTCCGACCGGCCGACGGCGATCGGGGCGAAGATCACCGCGTCATACATCTTCGCGGCGATGACCATGTCCCCCAGCCTCGTCCATACGCTCCCCCCGTCGGCGGTCGCGCCCAGGAGGGGGTCGCGGGCTCGGTAGAGCCTCCCGAGGTAGAAGTTGAAGACGTGATCCCCGGAGGCGTGACGCACGTCGCCGCTGTTGGCGGCGTTGGACTGTCCGAACGCCAGGGCGACCATGGTCCGCCTCGACCTGAGTGAGCCGAGCGGGACCTCCGTCCGCTCGACGGGATCACCGCCCGGCGGTTCCGGTGGGGTCACCGGCGGGGGCGGGGGGACCAGGAGCGAACGGACCCGGCCGGGTATGTGGAAGTACTGAAGGGCGACACCGATCACGACCCCCGCCGCCAAGGGGACCATCAATCGGGCGGCGGGACGCGCACGACTGATCGACGGCCGAGGCATGTCTCGCTCCGCGGGTCTGCTGCCTCATGTCGCGGTCCGGTGTCCTGTCACGCACTGAGGGGACTGACGGGTAGGATACGCACGTCTGAAGGTGCAGGCCGGTTTCTGCTCCAGGCATCAGCGTGTCCGGGCGCGAAGCTATTCAATTGAACGCCGAAGCGAACGGACTCCCTATGCGACGGGATGGCCCCGGGGCCGGTTGACCGGAGCTTCGCGGGAAGCTCCC
>DASXAN010000965.1:0-2202 GCA_036406755.1 Gemmataceae bacterium | reverse complement strand
CCGCGGAGGGGCCGCGGCCGCGGCGGCCGCTTCCGCCGTGGCCGGCGAAACCGGGCCGTCCTGGATGTACACGTTGGTGATCCGCAGGTCCACACCGTTGGACTTCGGCCCGGGGTGGGCGGCGAAGCGGACGAACTTCAGGTCGGCGGGGCCGAACTCGCACCGCTGCAACTCCCGGTACTCGCCCTGGCCCTCCGCAGCCCAGAGCGTGACCTCGCCGCCGCGCCGCGTCAGCCGCAGCCGGCCGGCGCTGGCCGCCGTCGGCTCGAACCCGCTCGGGTACTGCCGCTTGCCGTTGACGGTCTTCATGCGGCTGTACATGTAGGTGTCGCCCTTACCGGCCCGGACGTGGCGGTAGAAGGCGATCGCGTTGTCGGCCGGCGTGTCGTCGGCGATGTACACCTCGAACCCGCCCCACCCGTCCGGCGCCGGCGGGTCGAGCCGGATCAGCTCGTACCCGGCCGCAATGTCGAAGTCGCCGCGGAGGCCCGGCCCCATGACCACGCCGACCGGGTTGCTCGGCCGCCGGCCCGGCGGCAGGGTGATGCGTAGGCCGCCCGCCTCTTGGCGGACGAGGTTCGCCGCGTCCTGGCCGAACACTTGCAGCGGCTGCGCCGGCCCGCCGCCGCCGCGGAAGTCCTGGGCGACGACGACCGACGGCGGGGCGGACGTGGGCGGCGGCCCCGCCGCCGTCGAGCCCCGGACCCGCAGGTCCCGGATGCGGACTTCGACCGGGTTCGCCTCCCAGCCGGGGTACGCGGCCAGCACGATCGACGTCACGTCTTCGGGGCCGACGTGCTTCTGGAACAGCTTGCGGAACTCGCCCGAGTCGTCGTCGGCTACCCAGAACGACGCCTCATCGCCGACGCGGGTGATCCGCAGGCTGCCGGACCGGGCGGTCGCCGGGGTGTGGTCGGGCACCCCGTAGTCCGGCTTGCCGTCCTCGCCGGTGGTCATCCGGGACGCCCAGTAGACGTCGCCCTCCTGGACCCGCGTCATGCGGCAGAACGCGACGTCCGACGGTCGGGCCGTCGCCGTCGTCAACCGGACGATGAATCCGACGCCGTGCCCGGTCGTCGGCTGGTCCGCCCTGAGCAGCTCGTACCCGGCCGTGATCTCGAAGTCGCCCACGAACCGCCGGGGCAGCTCGACGCCGGCGAAGTTGTGCGACTTGCGCACGGGCAGGGCGATCCGCAGCCCCTCGGCGTCGCGCACGACTGTGCACCCCTCCGTGGCGTACGGCCGGAACGGGGCCGGCAGCGGTCCCGCGCCGCGGAAGCCCTGGTAGAACTCCACGGGCTTGACGGGCGGTCCTGCCGACAGCGCGGCCTGCGTCGATACGATCGGCGGCGCCGCGACCTGCGCGAGAATGATGGCCAGCCCCGCCAACAGCGCCGCGGCGGCGGCGGGGATCAGCCAGCGGCGCCGCGGCGCGGCCGGGCGCAGCTCGACGCACTCCGCGGCCGGCGGCGGCGGCAGCTCCGGGGCGGCCACCGTGCCCGGTTGGCGGCGGTGGGCCAGGTAGCCTTCCAGCAGGTCGGCCACCTCGGCGGCGGTCTGGAAGCGGTCGGCCGGATCCCGCTCCATCAACTTTTCGACCACGCGGGCCAGCCACTCCGGCACGTCCGGGTTGATCTCGCGGACCGGCCGCGGTCGGTCCTCCTCGACCCGCCGCAACACGGCGAGCGTGGTGCCGGCCCGGAACGGCGGCCGGCCGGTGCACAGCGCGTACAGGACGCTGCCGAGGCTAAACAGGTCGCTGCGGTGGTCCACGCGGTCGCCGGCCGCCTGCTCCGGCGACATGTACTGCGGCGTGCCGGCAATCACCCCACTCCGGGTCAGGCTGGCGTCGTCCACGGCCCGGGCCAGGCCGAAGTCGGTGATCCAGACCCGCTCGACGCCGCCCTCCAGCAGGATGTTGGCCGGCTTGATGTCGCGGTGGACCAGCCCCTGCGCGTGGGCCGCGGCCAGGCCGTGGGCGATCTGCAGGCCGACCCGCAGCGTCTCGTCGGTGCCGAACGCCCCGGTCTGCCGCAGCCGCGCCTCCAGCGACGGCCCGCGGACGAACGGCATGACGATGTACGGCAGCCCGGCCGCCTCGGCGACGGCGTGGATGGCGATGACGTTGTCGTGGACGACGGCGGCGGCCGCCCGGGCCTCGCGGGCGAACCGCTGCCGGGCGGCGCCGCTGGCGGCCAGCTG
>DASXAN010000964.1:0-7715 GCA_036406755.1 Gemmataceae bacterium | reverse complement strand
ATGGTCCGCGACCAGTACGTCAAGGAACTCAATGCCGGCGAGATGGTCGGCTGGGCGATCCGCGGCCTGTACCGCCGGATCGAGGTGAAGGTGCCGGCCGAGCTCAAGGAGCGGCTGGACAAGGTCAAAGACCTCCGCCGCAGCGATCTGGAGGGGCTCCTGGCCGACGCCCGCGAACACCTGGGCAAGCGGGAAGACCTCGACAGCAATAAGGACGTCGACCTATCCCTGCAGATGATGATGTCCAACCTGGACCCGTACACGACCTACATCGACGCCGACCAGCTGGAGAAGGCGAAGATCGAGTTCCAGGGCAACTTCACCGGCATCGGCGTGCAGATCCGTCGGGTGGCGGCCAAGGACGCCCTGATGGTCGTGACGCCGATCAAGGGCAGCCCGGCGTACCGGGCGGGCCTGAAGGCCGGCGACCTCATCACCCAGATCGAAACGGACCGGGACGAGAAGGGCAAGGACCTGCCGGCCCCGAAGACGTACACGACCCAGGGGATGCGGACGGAGACGGCCGTCAAGCACATCCTCGGCAAGCCGGGTACCAAGGTCCGCATCACCGTCCAGCGGGAGGGCGCGTCCCAACCGCTGGAGTTCGAACTGCGGCGGGGGTCGGTCGAGGTGGAGACGGTCCTCGGGGCGACGCGGAAGGAGGACGACTCCTGGGACTTCTACATCGACCCGGAAAATAAGATCGGGTACATCCAACTGACCCAGTTCAACCGCGGGTCGTTCCGGGACATGGAAGAGGCCATCCGCAAGCTGGACAAGTCCGGGCTGAAGGGGCTGGTCCTCGACCTGCGGGACGACCCCGGCGGGCTGCTGTCGGCGGCCGTGCAGATCGCCGACCTGTTCATCGACGACGGGCTGATCGTCACCATCCGCCCGCGGGTCGGGCGGGAGCAGCCGTACGGCGGCGAGCACGAGGGCAGCTACCTGAACTTCCCGATGGTCTGCCTGGTCAACAACGGCTCGGCGTCGGGCAGCGAGATCGTCGCCGCCTGCCTGCAGGACCAAAAGCGGGCCGTGATCATCGGCGAGCGGAGCTACGGGAAGGGGAGCGTGCAGAACATTCAGCCGTTCTCCCCGACGAACGGCGAGATCAAGCTGACGACGGCCACGTTCTGGCGGCCCAGCGGCAAGAACCTGAACAAGTCCAGCATCAAGGACTACGACAAGATGTCCAAGGAGGATTTGGAGAAGCTGGACTGGGGCGTGCGGCCCGACCACGGCTACGTGATCAAGCTAGACCCGAAGGAGCGGTTCGAGCTGGACACGCACCTGCGGGAGCGGGAGATCATCCCGCGGCGGGACGCCCCGCCGAAGGAGACGAAGGAGACGAAGCCTGAGTTCAAGGACCGCCAGTTGGAGGCGGCTCTGGACTACCTGAAGTCGCAGATCAAGACGGCGGCCCAGGTGCCGGCGAAGAAGGCCGGCGGCTGACGCCCCGGCAGTTGCGGCAGACCTTCCCCAGCCCCACCGGCCCGCGCCGGCGGGGCTGGTTTTTTGCGCGGCGGGATTTGTCCATCGTCGGCCCGTGGGGCATGCTATCTTGAGCGAATCCGCGGCGGTCCCAACGATCGCCGGCCGGATCGCGGGGTGAGGTCAGTCGCATGGGTCGCACGTTCGGGGCCGGTCTGGTCGTCGCGGCGGGAGTGGTCGCCGCGGCCGGATGCGCCAGCACAACCCGGCCGACGCTGTTCCACCGCAATCGCTGCGAGGAGCCGTGCCCGTCGGCGGCCGGTATGCCCGTCAGCGAGGGGCCGGTGCTCGGGGAAATGCCGGTGACGACGATGCCGCCGGCAGTGACCCAGCCCGGGGTCGTTGTGACGCCGGGGCAGGGGACGATCATCCCCCCGGGGACGGTAACGATTCCGGGCCCGATCGGGGTGCCGCCCGGGACGGCGGCCCCGCCGGTGGCGACGCCGCCGGTCGGCCCGCAGCCGCGGACGGCGCCGGCGAACTCGACGCAGTTCCAACCCGGCAAGCCGACGACGTGACCTGCCCTGTGACGCGGCGGGCGGGGCGAGCCATCGAATCGCTCGCCCCGCCCGCCGCGTTGTTCACTTCGTACACGCGTTGGCCGGTGGTGCCTTACGGAATTGGCCGGGGTCCAGCACCGGCATGGCGTCCTTGACCACCTGCGGCTTGTACGTCGAGACGCGGCCGGGCGGGTCCAACGGCTTTGATTCCGCCGTCTTCGGCGGGTACGCAGTTTCCACGATCCTGTTGGTGGTCGTCGCGCCGGCCTCCTTGGCGTAGTAGACCGTCGCCGGGGCGGCCGGGGCCGTGCCCCACGAGCAGCGCCCGCCGCCCTCGCACGGGAAAAACACCCACGCCGGCGGGGCGCAACTGTCACAGTGGCGGCAGCACTTTGTCTTGCCGTGATCCAACGGCACGTAGACCAGCCATTCGCAGAACCGCTTGATCTTCGCGTTCCCCGTGCCGCAGCCAGAGCAGGAGTTGCAGGACGAACAGCCGTTGCCGCAGGACGGGTTTGCGCCGTCGGCCATGAGCGGGGCAGCCGGCACGGACGGTGCCGGCGCGGCCGCTTGGCCCGGCAGCAGGGCGCCGTACGGTGCGAGCGCTCCGGGCTGACCGTTGGCGTCCTCCGCTCGGGCCGTCCCACCCGCGACCGCTACCAGTGCGATCCACCAGAGATTCCGCATGGACTGGTCCTCCTGACCGGGCGCGGGGCGCGGCGACCGCGGCGCCGCCGGGCTTGAGACACGCGGATGGTCCGTTCATTCATCGTCTGCGCATTCTGCCGGGGCGCACGATTCTGCCGGCACCACCGCGGCGGCGCGGCCGGCGCGGCGTCACGGCCGGCAAGGTTTCTCCGGACTGCCACTGCCGGGCGCGGCTAAAATGGCAGCGCCCGCCGACCGGACGCCACCATGCCCCGCTTTCGAGCCGCCCTCGCAGCCGGCGACCCGCGGCCGATCACGCCGGCCGTCGTCCGGGAGTTTTGCGCCGCCGTCACGCACCCCGCCAACCTGTTCGCGGCCCCGCCGGCGCCAGTCGTGCCGGAACATCGGACCGACGAGGAGGTGTTCTGGGAGGTATTCCAGGGCCGGCTGCTCGACGGCACGCAGACGCGGGAGCGGCGGCGGTTCGAGACGTGGAGTGTCTTCCTGATGGACCGGCCCGGCGGGCGCCCGAATGAGCCGCTGCTGGCGGTCAGGTACGCAGCCGATGAGGGCCGGTTGTACATCACCCGGGCGGTCTTGTGCCACGCCCATCAGAGCTACGACGCCGGCGGCAACATCATCCTCACCCGCGAAGTGCAACGCTGGCAGCGTGAATTGGTCGGGACGATCGCCCTCGACCGGATCGCCGACGCCGGGGCACTGCACGACGAGCTGGCGTGTCAGCTCTTCCAGGCCATGGTCGGCACGAGCCGGTTGCCGCTCACGTCGGTGGAGACGCCGCTGCCGGGGTTCGCCCTCGGGCGGCTCGGCTACTGCCACCGACCCGCCGCCGTCGCGGCGGACGCCGACCCCTTGTCCACACCTGCGGACCTGTGCCGCCTGCCATCAGAAATCGAACTCGCGGATGGCGAGCGCATCAAGACCCTGGAGCTGATGCTCCGGGCGACGCCGGCCGACGATGTGGCCGGGCTGATCGACCGGTGCGAAGTCACGGCCCACTCTGCCGCAGGTGTCATGGCGCTACTCCGCGACGTCTTCAACGCCGTGACGCTGTCGCCGTACACCGACTTTGCCCCGACGGCGCTCGCCCTCGTACGTCAACTCGCGGGGCGTCGGATCATCAGCCAGTCGGACCGGGCCGACTTCCTCGCCCATCTGGTCCGCCAGCTCGGCCGCCACCTGGCCGCCTACGACCTGGTCACCTTTCACCACCGCGGGGCGAACTACCCCGATGCCCTGTTGCTCGACGACCTGCTTGCGGAATTGCTGCCGCTCGCCGCGCAGCAACCCGACTTGTTTACCGGCGAAGACGCCGGCGCGCGGCGACGTCGGCGGGCCGTCCGTCACGGCCTGCTGCTGCGGCTGGAGTACGCCGGCCACCCGGTCCCCGACGCGCCCACGTCGCCGGGGGAGAACCTCCGCGTCCTGCCGGAGCCGTTCGCCCACGTCCCCGATGATCAGATCTTATCACCGGCGGCGCGGAATCGCCGGCTGTTCGCCGAGGATCATCGGCCCGATCCGGACTTCGTCCGGGCCTGTCTGCGCGACCTGGATGACCCGGACGAGTTGCTGGAACTGGGCATGGCCCTATTCGTCGACCGGCCACTCGGTTTCGGCAAGGAACCTGGCGAGCCGGACCAGACGTGGCTCGCGTCACACGTCCTCTTCAGCCGGTCGGTCGCCGCCCACCGGCTGGCAGTCCTGGCCCGCCGCCCGGAGTGGTTACCCGACGCGGCGGCCGGCGAGCGGTGGCGGGACCGGGTTCGATCACTGGACGTGGACGGATTGCCGTTGCGAGACGCCGGCCCGCTGCCGCGGCCGGGCGTCGTCTCGCTGCACGATGCCCTCCGCGTCGCCGACGACTTCGCCTTGTTACGTACCACGCGGCACGCGCTGCGCGAATTCGCCGGCCAGTACGACCTGCGGCCGCTGGCGGAGCGCTTGGGCGACGCGGTGCCGCTGCTGGACGAATGGCGGCTGCTCGTCCCGGGTGGCCGGGATCCCGGGCCGATGCTTTGCGTCTATGATCGGCAGTTGCGCCTGCGGCTGGAGTTGGCGGCGGACCTCAGCCGCGGATACGGCACCAGGGGCGGGGCGGAGTTCCCAAACGCCGGTCTGCGGGTGTTAGCCGTGTGGGATAGCGGCGGCAAGCTCGTCGCCGAATCGTCAGACTCGACGGTGCCGGGCGTGGCACTGCCGCCGCTGCGGTGAGGCCGATTACGCGGCCGGGGAACGGCGGGATCGGCTGGCCGGCGCGGCGCCGCCAATCAACAATGTCGGCCCCGGCTCCTGCTGCGGTGCAATCACTACCGCGGCCGGCCGGTCGGCCCCGGTCAGTGCCGTGCGGGCCGCAGTCACCGCCAATTCGGGCCGGTTGCAGTCTCGGCTCAGGTGTAGCGGGACGACGTGCCGCAGGCAGGTGTACAGCGATTCGCCGAGCACTTGCGCGAGCAGGTCTTGGGCCTGGCGATTCGACAAATGCCCCTCGTCACCCAGGACGCGGCGGATCAGGTACTGCGGCTTGCCGCTGGTCCGCTGCATCTGCTCGTCGTGGTTGAACTCCAGGGCCAGCAGGTCGACGTCTGCCAGGGCGCGGGCCAAATCTTTGTCCCAGCAGCCCAGGTCCGCGGCGTAGCCGAGTGCCCAGCCCGGCCCGAACAGGCCGTGTCCGCCCTCGAACCGGAAGCCGAACGTCTCGCCGCCGTCGTGACGGACGGGCAGTGGCATGGCGGCGACGCCGGGCGCGAGGTCCAGTGTCCGGCCGGCCTCGTAGGTCTTCACGCGTCCGGCGGCATGGAGCGCGTTGAACGCATCGCTCTGTTGGGAAAGCGAATCGGCGTGCGAGCCGTGGCAGAACAGGGTCAAGCCGAGCCGACCGAGGTGAGCAAGCGTCGCTTCGTGCCAGTGGTCGCCGTGGGTGTGCGTCAGCAGCGCGACGTGGACGTTCCGCCACGACAGGCCGCGGGCGATCATCCGGCCGGCCAGCGTCCGCGGCCCCAGGCCAAGGTCGAGCAGCACGCCGAACCCGTCCGCCTGAATGACACAGGCGTTGCCGGCAGAGCCGCTGGCCAGGGCCGTGAACCGGGCCGCCATCGCATCGTCCTTCCCGCCGGGCGGCCCGGCGCGAGTGTCCCGGGAACCTCAATACTGGGCGGGCCCGCGGCTCTTCACCCGAACGACCCGGTCCAGGGAAAACGACCCCGCCCCCAGCAGGACCAGGGTGGCACACACGAGGATGAGCACGAAGTTGTACTCGTACCCCTGGCCGACGGCGCTGAATCCGTGCTGCCCCGAGTACGTGAAGATGGCGCCGCACATAATGATGAGTAGCCCGAGGGCGGCGAGCCGGGTCAGGATGCCCAGCGCCACGGCCACGCCGCCGAGTAGTTCGCCCCAGGCGACGAGCAGTTGCAGCGGCCGGGCGCTGATGAGCACGGGCGGCGCCCCGGGCATGGCGTCGGCCCAGTGCCAGCCGTAGCCGGCGTCCGGGCGGACCTTCTCCAGGCCGTGGTAGATGAACACCGCGGCGAGCGCGACGCGGAGCAGTAGCGGGGCGAACGTGCGGGCGGCGACGCCCTGGAGTATTGCATTCATGTCCGGCCCTCCGTTGGGGACGCCACGCGCGAACCTCACCCGATTATTAGTGATCCGGGGCGGATTGTCAGCGGTAAACCGGCCCGCCTCATGGCGAATGGCGTTGGCCGGCGGCGGCCGAGGCGGCCATAATACGAGCAGCGACCGACGCAACCCCTCGCCCCGAAGGAACCCGACCGATGGCCGCGGCCAAGACCGTACTGATCGTGGACGACGACCAGGAGCTGGTGGACGGGTTGCGGATGGTCCTCGAGCGGCAGGGGTTCCGCGTGATTCGGGCCAGCAACGGCCACGAGGGGAAGGCGGCCATCTACAACCAGCGGCCCGACCTCGTCATCCTCGACATGATGATGCCGCGGATGGGCGGGTATCCAGTGCTGGAGCACTTCCGGGATAAACCGGATGCCCCGCCGATCATCATGATCACCGCCAACGAGGGCAGCCGGCACAAGGCGTACGCCGAGTACCTCGGCGTGGTCGATTACATCCGCAAGCCGTTCGCCATGGAGCGGCTGCTGGAGACGGTTCACCGGGTCCTCCAGCCGCAACCGCCGGCGGAGGAAGGCAAGAACGCTTGAGTCGCTTGCGGCTCAGCAGTTCGCCAACCTCACCTCCAACTCGGTCAGGCGCTCCAGGTTCTGATCCCGTCGTCCGCGCTCCACGCCGTAGATTCCCGGACCGCCCAGCGTTTCGCCGCCGGCGATCCGGCAAACCGCCTGCCGCTGTCGCGCCCGCCGGAACCACGCCGGCAGGCACGCCTCGCACGCCAGCCCATAGGTCTTCAGCTCGCTGGTGACCCCGTCACTCCATCGCGCGGCGACCTTGTACGCCGCCGGCCGGCCGCAGCCGGGCGTATAGCAGAGGACCGCGTACGGCGGCATCGGCATCGGTTCAGAAGTCGGAGGGGTAGGGGACCGGCTCGCCGCGGATGTCGGCCAGGGCGTTCATCGCCGCCCGCTGCTCGGCGTCCTTCTTGTTCGCGCCCCAGGCCGGCGGGTAGCGGTGCCGGGCGATCTCGGCGGAGATCTTGAAGCACTTGTTGTGGTCCGGGCCTTGTTCGTCGAGGACGCAGTACTTGGGCGTGTCGCCGAACTGCCGCTGGGCCACCTGCTGGAGGACCGACTTGTAGTTGCCGTGCCCGCCCTCAGCCGCCAGTTCGATCTCCGGCACCAGGTACTCGAGGATGAACCTCTTGGCCGGCTCCAGGCCGCCGTCCAGGTAGATGGCCGCCACCAGCGATTCGAACACGTCGGCGAGCAGGTTGTCCGGCACCTCGTACTGGCCGTGCATCCCCTTGCCGACGAACAGGAAGTCGCCCAGGTGGAGTTTTTTGCTGATCTTGGCGCACACCCGCCGGCTGACCACGGCCGACTTGACCTTGGTCATCTCGCCTTCCTGGTACTCGGGGAAGCGGATGTAGAGCTGCTCGCAGCAGACCAGGCCGAGGACGGCGTCGCCGAG
>DASXAN010000963.1:0-3838 GCA_036406755.1 Gemmataceae bacterium | reverse complement strand
CTCCCCTTGTGGGAGAGGGGGTTGGGGGGTGAGGGGAACCCGCCCCGCCCCCGCCTCGAACGGCAGCCGCCCGACCGGGACCGTCACCGCCGGCCCGGCCGGCCTCGCCTTCGGCCCCTCGTCGTCCCACACCCGCCCCAGGTCGGCCGACTCGTGCTCCGCCAGTACGACGTGGACGCGGCTGCCGTCGGTGCCCGCCGCGGCGACGGCCGCCCGGCGGGGGCCGCCGGCCGGGTCGCGCGGCCAGAACCGCGGGCCGTCCGCCGCCGGCAGGACCTGCCGGTAGAGCGCGGCGCACGCCGCGACGACCGACGCCAGCGCCGACGCCGCCCCGGCGCGGCCGGCGTCCGGCCCGGCGTCGAACGGGATTCCCGCGCCGCCGGCCCGGTCCCGCGCCGCGGCCGCGTCGCCGGTCGCGACGCCGACGCCTTCGACGACCGCGTACACCCGCTTGCCCGACCGGACGGCGTCGTCGAGCCGCATCAGCACCAGCGCTGCGGCGCCCTCGGCGGTCGGTCGGTCGGCCGACGACAGGAGCCGCACCCGCGGGTCGCCGGTCAGGTCCACGGCCCCGACGATGGCTTGTTCGATCTCGCCGCGCTGGAGCGCCCGCACGGCCAGCTCCAGCGCCCGGCCGCCGGACGTCTCCTCGCTACAGAGGGTGAACGACGGCCCGCCGAGGCCGAACGCCCGGGCCAGCCGGCTGGCGGCGATCGAGCCGAGCGAGCCCATGACGCGGTTGGCCGTCAGCGGCGGGCCGGCGGCGTCCCGCAAGTGCGGCGGCCGGGACCAGCGGAAGTGGAAGTTGGTCGTGTTCAGGTCCAGCGCCAGGCCGACGAACGCGCCGGTGCGGGCGGGGTCGGCGAGGCCGCCGGCGTCGTCCACGGCGTCGGCGGCGACGGTGAGCAGGAGCAGTTGCTGCGGCAGCGCCTCCCGCAGCTCGGCCGGCGGGACGCGGAAGTGGTCGAGGGGGATCGAGACTTCGTCGATGTGCGGGGCGATGCGGGAGGCGACGCCGACGACGGCGATTGCCGGGTCGGACCCACGGGCCGCCGCCCGTGGGCGTTCGCGCGGATGGTATTCCTCGACCAGCACGTGCGCGTTGATGCCGCCGAAGCCGAAGGCGTTGACGGCGGCGCGGCGCGGCGTCTCGGCGGTCCGCCGGTCCCACGGCCGCGGCTCCGTCGGCACCGCGAACGGGCCGTCGCCCAATTTGGCGTCCGCCGCCGCCCGGAAGTTGGCCGCCGGCGGCAGCGTCCGGTGCCGCAGCGCCAGCAGCACCTTGAGCAGCCCGGCGGCCCCGGCCCCGGTCAGCAGGTGGCCGACGTTTGCCTTCACCGCCCCGAGCGCACACCGCCCCGGTTCGCCGGCCCACAGCTCCCGCAGGCTCGACAGCTCGACCGCGTCGCCGACCGGCGTTCCGGTGGCGTGGCACTCGATCAGGTCCACGTCGGCCGGCCGCCAGCCCGCCTGCCGGTACGCGGCCCGCATGGCCCGCAGCTGGCCCTCCTTCGCCGGGGCCAGCAGGCCGCCGCCGATGTCGTTGGACAGCCCGACGCCGCGGATCACGCCGAGGATCGTGTCGCCGTGCGCCTCCGCGTCTTCGAGCCGCTTGAGCATGAAGACGACCGCCCCCTCGCCGACCATCAGCCCGTCGGCCGCGGCGTCCAGCGGCGAGCACCGGCCGGCCGGCGACAGCGCCCGCAGCTGCGAGAAGCCCATCTGCGTATACAGGCTGTCCGAGCGGTTCAGCCCGCCGGTGAGCATCGCGTCGGCCCGGCCGGCGGCCAGCTCGTCGCAGGCGAGCTTCAGCGCGTACAGGGACGACGCACAGGCGGCGTCGAGGGTCAGGCTGCCGCCGCCGAGGCCGAGGGCCCGGGCGAGGATGCCGGCCGGCAGGCCGACGGCGAAGCGGTTGAGCGGATCGACCGCCGGGGCCGGTTCCTCGCCGGCGAACAGCGCCTCGCAGATCTCGCGGCTCAGCTCGGAGACGGCCGCCGTCGGCAGGGCGATGTTGCCGACGATGACGCCGACGCGGGACCGGTCGAGCGGGCCGGTGACGGCGTCGGCCCACGCCCGCCGGCCGACGGCGAGCAGCAGGTGCACGACCGGGTCGAGGTGGGCGTAGTCCGGGTCGGTCGGGATCGCGTCGAGGAAATAGCCGCGGAGGGAGTACGCCTTGTCCGGTTGGGGGCCGCCGGGGGCGTACACGGTCGCGGGGTCGAGCGGCCAGCGGCCGGGCGGCACCTCGCGGGAGGCGTCGGTGCGGTTGAGGATGCTGTCCCAGAAGGCGGCGGGGCCGTCGGCGCCGGGCACGAGGGCGGCGGCGCTGACGACGGCGATGCGGTACGGGTCGGGGTGGTCGGTCACGGTGAAATCACACCCCCGCCGGCTCCAGCCGGTTGCGGCGGAAGGCGGCGGTCAGGGCGGCGTCCAGCACGCACTCGAACCCGTCGATGCGGGCCACCAGCGTCCCGGCGTCGTCGATGAATTCAACGTCGGCCCGCACCACCGGCCCGGCCGCCGCCGCGACCCGGCAGGCGACCCGCACCGCCCCGGCCGGGAACCGCCGGCGGTACTGGCGGTAGCGGCCCAGGGCGGTCGGCAGCGACACCGCCCCGCGCTCGGCGTGGCACCAGACGCTCATCGCCTGGAAGGCGCAGTCGAGGGCGAGCGGGTCGGCGATCCACTGGCCGCGGAGTGGCTGTCGCACCCACGCCGCCGGGGCCGGGGCCGTCTGGGCGGCGACGACAATCCCCGCCGGACCGCAGCCGATGATCTGCTCGATGCCCCGCAGCTCTGGGCCGTGGAACAGCACCCGCTGGTACACGTCGTCCGGGTCGAGCGGGAACGGCGGCAACACCGGAACCACACCGGCGGCGGGTGCGGGCGGCAGGTCGGCGGTCAGGACGATCTCCGCCCGGCTGTGGACGACCTCCCGGCCGTCGGCCCGCCGGCCGCGGACCTCGGCCGTCACCCGCGACGCGCCGTCCCGCCGCACCGCCTTGCCGGCGTGGATGCGGACGGCCGCCGCTCGGCCGTCGTGGACCGTGACCGGGTGGAAGA
Organism: Gemmataceae bacterium; assembly: GCA_036406755.1. Classification (GTDB taxonomy): domain Bacteria; phylum Planctomycetota; class Planctomycetia; order Gemmatales; family Gemmataceae; genus DASXAN01. The sequence goes on along the minus strand of DASXAN010000963.1, from coordinate 772 downwards.
TGCGGAGGTCGTCCAGGCCGTGGAATGCCAAGCCCGGGTTGCCGTGCAGGGCGGCGTGGGCCAGCCACTCGACGGTCAGCGCCATCGGCAGGACGGCCCGGCCGTCGATGACGTGGGCGGCGAGGACGGGGTGGCTCGGCAGAGTTAGCTCGCGCTCGAAGGCGACGGGGAGGGATTCCAGACCCACCCCCAGCGGGGGGTGGGCTTGGGAGGGTAATTCCGAATTTGGACCGAGCACCACCGTCTCCACGGCGCGGTCGGGGGCGGCGAGTTCCGCGAGCAGGTGGCGGGCGCCGGCGGCGAGCGGGATCAGGCCGATCCCCTCGGCGGCGAACACGCCCCGCAGGGCCGGGGTCACCATGCCGCCCTCCCACGGCCCCCAGTTGACGGCGACGACGCGGCAGCCGGGGCGGCGGCGGGCCTCGGCCTGGGCCACCTTGTTCACCGCCTCGTTGGCCGCGGCGTACGCCACCTGCCCGGCCCGGCCGAACCGGCCGGTGGACGACGAGAACACGGCCAGCAGCTTGAGCGGGTCGTCGGCCGTCGCCGCCAGCACCGCCCGCAGGCCGGCCACCTTGGTCGAGTACACGGCGTCGAACTGCTCGTCCGTCTGGTCGTCGATCTTGCGGTCGGCGAGCACCCCGGCCCCGTGGACCACGCCGGTGATCGGGCCGAGCGTCCGCCGGACCTCGGCGAGCACTTGCCCGACGGCCGCGGCGTCGCGGACGTCGACGGAGTGGTAGACGGCTTTGGCCCCGGCCGCGGCGATGTG
>DASXAN010000962.1:0-3927 GCA_036406755.1 Gemmataceae bacterium | reverse complement strand
GACGGGAGGGTTGACGCTAAACCTGTAATCGAACAGCTGTCGATCGACGTTCACTTCCCACGAGCCATAGGGACTGTCCAGTTCGTCGCCGATCGCCAGTCGAACCAGCGAACCGCCCCGGTTGATGATGGACCAGTACAGGGTGCCACTGAAGCGAAAGGGGGGAAGGTGGTGGCCAAGAAACAACTGATCGAGGTGGTAGAGCACCACGTGGGACTGCGTGTCCCAGCCGCCGACGCGGCCGCCGCTCTTGAACAGGAGTGTCTCCGCGACCGTCTGGAGGAAAACGAGGCCGTTGTCGGTTGCCGCGCATTCGGCCCTGAGGTTATCACACCCCGGTTCGATGGCGGCGACCTCACAATTCGGAAAGAGAATGGTGGCGCCCGGCAGGAATAGGTTCTCAAGACCCTTACCGGCAAGGTGAAAGGTGATATCGTTCGCGCGCATCACCTTGCTCGGGGCTTCGAAAATGAGCCCTCCCGGCTGCCCGTGGTTGTAAAAGAGCAGCCCGCGGAGTCTGACGCCAGACGCCTTCAGCTGCGTCAGCGACGGCGCCAGTTCCGTAGGGTCTGAAAGGCCGATATCGTGGGCCCCGAAGAAATCAACGACCGCCTTCCCCGCCTGGGTGCTGACGTCATTCGTGGAATCGTAAACAACGGCAATGTTGTTCATCGTTGGGTCTCCAACGCATCGGGCCGGGCCCACCGGCCGCTCGGCCAGCGGGTCATGAGGTACATCCGCGGCCGGGTGGGAACGGCGCAACGCCGGCGAAAAAAATTGCGGCCGCCGGTGACGGGTTTACAATGGGGGCCGTTGACCGCCCGTTTGCCCGTCCGCGCCCGGGGAACGCCATGTCGTCCGGAGGCTCGGTCAGCCGCTGGGTGGCGGCCCTGAAGGCCGGCGACGCGGACGCCGCCCAGCCGCTCTGGGAGCGGTACCACCGCCAGCTGGTCGCCCTGGCCCGCCGCAAGCTCGACGCCTCCCGCCGCCGGGCGGCCGACGAGGAGGACGTCGTCCAGAGCGCCTTCCACAGCTTCTTCCGCGGCGTGGCCGGCGGCCGCTTCCCCCGGCTCAACGACCGGGACAACCTCTGGCGGCTGCTGGTCGTCATCACCGCCCGCAAGGCCCTCGACCAGCTGGCCTACGAGCACGCCCAACGGCGAACCGGTTGCGCCCCGCCGGGCGATCCGCGGATATCTCCCGGGGGGCCGGACGCGGACCAGGCGGCCATCGAGCAGGTCGTCGGCGACGAGCCCACCCCCGAGTTCGCCGCCCAGGTCGCCGAGGAGTACCAGCGGTTGCTCGACCGTCTCGGCGACGACGGCCTACGGCGGATCGCGGTCTGGAAGATGGAAGGGTTCACCAACGACGAGATCGCCGGCCGACTCGCCTGCTCGAAGCGGACCGTGACCCTGAAGCTCGAGGCCATCCGCGTCATCTGGAGTCAGGAGCCGCCGCCGTGACCGAGCCTCAACTCCTATCGCCGGCCCTGTCCGCGTCGGACGTACGGCAAATCGTCCAGGTGTGCGACCGGTTCGAGGCGGCGTGGAAGGCCGGGCGGCGGCCGGACGTCGGCGAGTACGCGGCCGACGCGGCCGGGCCGGCGCGGCCGGCCCTGCTCCGCCAGCTCCTGCTACTCGACTGGGACTACCGCCGCCGGGCCGGCGACCACCCGCGGGCCGCCGACTACCACAGTCGCTTCCCCGGCGACGCCGCCCTGATCGACGACGTCGGCCGCGAGATCGTTGAATCCTCTGACAACACTCGGATGAAGTCGGACCGGGCCGGCGCCGGGGACACGCCCTGGCCGGGCGACGGGGGGCCGGACGGCGGGGGCGAAACTGTCCCCGCGGCAGACGCGGACGCGGCCCGGTACGACCTCGAGGGGGAAGTCGGCCACGGCGGCATCGGGGTTGTCTTCCGTGGCCGCGACCGGCGGCTGGGCCGTGCCCTGGCCGTGAAGGTGTTGCGGGACGACCACCGCGACCGGCTGGACGCCCGCCGCCGGTTCGTCGAGGAGGCCCGGGTGGCCAGCCGGCTGCAACACCCGGCCATCGTCCCGATCTACGAACTCGGCCGGTTCGCCGACGGCCGGCCGTTCATCACCATGAAGCTGGTCGAGGGCCACACCCTCGCCGCGCTGCTGCGGGATCGGGCCGACCCCGGCCGCGACCTGCCGCGGTTCGTCGGCGTGTTCGAGCAGGTGTGCCAGGCGATGGCGTACGCCCACGCGAACGGCGTCGTCCACCGCGACCTGAAGCCGGCCAACGTCATGGTCGGGACGTTCGGCGAAGTGCAAGTCATGGACTGGGGGTTCGCCAAGATAGTAGCAGGCGGCGGGCAGCAGGCAGCAGGCAGCCAGGCAGAAAAACCCGCTTAGCTGCCGGCCGCCTGCTGCCCGCTGCCCGCTCACCAGACGCACAGCGGCGCCCTGATGGGCACGCCGGCGTACATGCCGCCCGAGCAGGCCCGCGGCGACGCCGGGCTCATCGACCGCCGGGCCGACGTGTTCGCCCTCGGCGCCATCCTGTGCGAAATCCTGACCGGCCGGCCGCCGTACACGGGCGGCTCCCCCGACGACGTCTGCCGCCGGGCCGCCGCCGGCGACCTGGCCGACGCCTACGCCCGGCTCGACGCCTGCGCGGCCGACGCCGCCCTGCGGGACTTGGCCAAGGGCTGCCTCGCCGCCGACCCGGCCGACCGCCCGCCGGACGCGGGCGCGGTGGCTCAGGACTTGACCGCCCACCTGGCCACGGCGCAGGAACGGCTGCGGCAGGCCCAGCTGGAGCGGGCGGCGGCGGAGGCCACGGCGACGGCCGAGCGGCGGGTGCGGCGGCTGTCCCTGGCCCTGGCGGCGGCCGCCGTCGTCGTCGTGACGTTGGCCGGGGCCGGCTGGTGGTGGCGGGCCGGCGTGCGGCAGGCCGAGGCGCTGCGCGTGGCGGCGGCCGACGCCCGGGTCGAGGCCGCCCTCGCCGAGGCCGCCGGCCACGTGGACCGGAGCGACTGGCGACGGGCGACCGCCGCCCTGACCCGGGCCCGCGAACTCCATGACAGCGGCGCCAGCGACCAGTGGACCGGCCGGCTGGACGAGTGCCAAGCCGACCTGGACCTGATCGCCGCGATCGACGACGCGCGGGTGGCCCAGGGGCTCTTCGACATCTGCCGCCAGCAGTTCCACCGCGAAGAGGCCCTGCCGCGGTACGCCGCGGCGTTCACCTGCTACGGCGTCCGCGTCGGCGGCGACCCGGCCGAGGCGGCGGCCCGGATCGCCGGCCGGCCGGCACCGGTGCGAGACGCGATCGTGGTCGGGCTTGACAACTGGTGGCTGGTCGCCCAGGGCCGGGACGCGGCCGCCCACGACTGGCTCGGGGCCGTGTTGCGGGCCGTGGACCCCGACCCGCTGCGGGCCCGCATCCGCCGCGCCGCCGCTGACCGCGATCGCCGCGCGCTGGACGAACTCGCCCGGTCGGACGAACTCGCCCGCCAGCCGCCCACCACCGTGGCCTCGCTGACCTGGGCGCTTTTGGAACTGGGCGCCTACGACACGGTCATCGCCCTGCTCCGGCCCGCGCAGCAGCGCCACCCCGACGACGTCTGGATCAACCTCGACCTGGCCCAGGCCCTCGACCTGCGGCGGCCGCCGAACTATGCCGAGGCGCTGCGATTTTTCTCGATCGTCCGGTCCCTCCGGCCCGAAACGCGGCTCCAGGTCAACCTCGGCTATTTGCTGCTCAAGCAGCAGGATTGGGATGGACTGGTGACCGTTTCCCGCGAGTCGATCGCGCTGACGCCGCCGCCCGACCCGCGGCCTCTGGCCATGGCGTACAACCACCTCGGCATCGGCCTGGCCCGCAAGGGCGAGTTGGAGCAGGCCGAGGCGGCGTTCCGCAAAGCGCTCGAACTCAACCCCGACTTCGGGCCCGCCTA
>DASXAN010000961.1:0-5768 GCA_036406755.1 Gemmataceae bacterium | reverse complement strand
TGGAGCTTGCCCGCCAGGGCCGCCCGCAGCAGCGCCCGCGTCACCGCCAGTGGCATCCGCCGGCCGGACCCGTAGCCGCCACCCGTCCAGCCGGTATTCACCAGCCACACCGCGGCCCGGTGCTTCTCCATCCGCTGCCGCAACAGCTCGGCGTACCGGGTCGGGGCCAGCGGCAGAAACGGGGCGGCGAAGCAGGTCGAGAACGTCGCCTGCGGCTCCGTCACCCCGGCCTCCGTCCCGGCCACCTTGGCCGTGTACCCGCTCAGGAAGTGGTACATCGCCTGCTCGGGGGTGAGCAGGGCCAGTGGCGGCAGTACCCCGAACGCGTCGGCCGTCAGGAAGAAGATGTTCGCCGGGTGCCCGCCGCGGCCGGACAGCTCGCAGTTGGGGATAAAGTCCACCGGGTACGCGGCCCGGGTGTTCTCGGTGAGCGAGTCGTCGTCGAAGTCCGGGGCGCGGGTGGCCGGGTTGACGATCACGTTCTCCAGCACGCACCCGAACCGGATGGCGTCCCAGATCTGCGGCTCGCCGGCCTGCGATAGCCGGATCGTCTTGGCGTAGCAGCCGCCCTCCACGTTGAACACGCCGGCGTCCGACCAGCCGTGCTCGTCGTCCCCGATCAACCGCCGCTCCGGGTCGGCCGATAGCGTCGTCTTGCCGGTGCCGCTCAGGCCGAAGAATAGGGCCGTGTCCCCGCCGGGGTACCCGCTTGCGGGTCGCCCGACGTTGGCGGCGCAGTGCATCGGGAAGACGCCTCGCTGCGGCAGCAGGTAGTTGAGCGCGGAGAAGATCGACTTCTTGATCTCCCCGGCGTAGTGGGTGCCGGCGATGAGGACGATGCGGCGGGCGAAGTTGAGGACGACGGCCACGTCCGAGCGGGTGCCGTCGCGGCCCGGGTCGGCCTTGAAGTCGGCGGCGGCGAGCACGGTCCAGCCCCCTAACGGGGCAACTCCCAAATCCGAACCACCCAATTCCAACCCGGCTCGGTTGGGGTTTGGGATTTGGGATTTGGGATTTCCGACCGGAGGTCGGAGGAACAGGCAGCGGGCGAACAGCGTGTGCCACGCCTTCTCGGCGATGACCCGCACGTTCAGCCGGTAAGCCGGGTCGGCGCAGGCGTGCAGGTCGGCCAGGAACAGCGGACGGCCCTGGAGGTAGGCGGTGGCCCGGGCGTAGAGGCGGTCGAACGCAGCCGGGTCGATCGGCCGGTTGACGCCGCCCCAGGCGATCTGCCCCTCGCTGCCCGGCTCGCGGACGATGAATCGGTCCTGCGGGGACCGCCCCGTGCGGCTGCCGGTGTAGGCGACCAGCGCCCCCCGCGCCGTCAACCCGCCCTCGTGCCGGGCCAGGGCCAGCTCGACCAGCTCGGCGGCCGGCCGGTTGGCGTGGACCGGGCCGGGGTGGGTCAGGCCCAGGTCGCGGAGGTCGGGAGGCGGTGGGGCGGCCCCGGCGATCGGGTCTGGGGGCATGGCGAGCCTTTCGAGTCGGTCGAGGGGGCTTGGTGGCAAGTGGTGCCGGTCATTATAGTAACGAGGGGTGGAACGGTCAGCCGCCGCACCACCCACCTAACCCGACCGCAACCGTGCTTCGCCGGTGTAACGGCGGCCCAAAATCTTTGCACTGCCGGCCGGCGGCGGGTTACAATACTAATCTTTCACGGCCCCTGCGTGCGCGCCCGTCCACCACCGGCCCGCCAACGCTGCCGCGGAGACTTCGGATGGCCACCAATACCAGCTTCAAGGTCCAGTGCCCGTCCTGCGAGGCGATGGTCCCGATCCGGGACCCGAACCTCATCGGCAAGAAAATCGACTGCCCCAAGTGCAAGTACCGGTTCGTCGTCGAGGAGCCGGACGGGGGCGACGGGGTGGACGACCGGCCGGCCGGGAAGGGCAAGGCGAAGCCCAAGGCCAAGAAGGGCGGCAACAACGTCCTCATCCTCGGGTCGGTCCTGGGCGGCGTCGCCCTGATCGTGCTGGGCGTGGTGGCCTTCATGCTCATTAACGGCGGGGGCGACAGCGCCACCGCGTCGAAGCCGACCGGAATCTCCACCGCCGCGGCCCCGCCGGTGACGGCCCCGGCCACGACGACGACCGCCGTCGCGCCGGACGCCGCCTCGGCGAACCCGGCCCCGGCGACCGCCCCGGCCGCCACCAACCCGGCCGCGCCGGCCGCGGCCGCCCTCACCCCCGGCCTGCAAAAGCCGGTCGAGGAGATTTCCAACATCCTGCCCAACGACACCCAGTCGGTCATCGCCATCAACATGGACCGGCTGCGGAACAGCCGGCTGGGCCAGCAGGCGTTCGAGTCCCGGGCCGGGTTCCGGCCGGAGACGTTCAAGGCCGGGTTCGGGCTGGGGGTGGAGGAGATCGCCCGGTTCGTCCGGGCGGAGAACTTCGGCCAGGGGTGGTCGTTCAACGTCATCAAGGCCAACCGGCCGGTCACCCTGGCCGACTTCGTCGCCCCGCTGGGGCTGAAGCGGGGGCCGAAGAGCCCGATCCGGGAGCGGGAGTATTTCGTCATCGCCCCCAGCCCGCTGTTGGACCACCTGAGCACGATCCTCCAGTCCGAGCTGGAGTCGCGGGAGGCGAGGTCGCCGTCCAAGAAGAAGGAGTCGGCCGAGCCGCTCACCCTGGCCCTGCTCGACCCGACGACGGTGGTCGTGGCCCAGCAGAGTGCGATGGAAGAGTTCCTCCAGGCCAACGCCGAGCCGGCGCGGAAGAGCCAGCCGGTCGGCGGCGCGGGCGGCGACGGGTCGGCCCCGGCGGCACCCCCGCCGGGGGCCGCGGGCCGGGCCCCGCCGGGCGGCCGGCTGCGGGGCAGCCTCGGCGGCGGCGAGGGCGGCGAGGGTGACGGCGGCCCACAGTTCACCGAGCGGTCCGCCTACCTGACCATCGACCCGCACCTGAAGGCCATGCTCGACCGGTTGGAGGGCAACGGCGAGGACGTCGTCCTGGCCATCGCCCAGATGCTCCAGGCCGACCCGAAGATCGTCAACCGCGTCCGGGAGGCGACCGGGATCAAGGAGCTGGAAGTCAACGGGATGCGGACCCTCGGGGCCGTGCTGCGGAAGTTCGACGTCGAGAAGTTCACCGGCGAGGTCGGGCTGGAGCTGTTCCGAGAGCAGTCGGCCAAGGACCTGGAGGAGGCGATCAAGAAGGTGCTACCCACGGCCGGCCAGATCCTGGGGCTGTACCTGGGCGGGCTGAAGATCGACGTGGACGGGGCCGGGGCCGGCGGCCCGGCCGGCGGCGGCCCGGCGGGTAGCCGGGCCGGTCCCGGGGGCCGGCTGGGCGGCGGGCGCGCCGGCGGCCCGGTGGATGACACCGGCGGCGGCGACGATCCGGCCAACCCGGGCGGCGGGTCCACCGGCGACGGGCCGAAGTCCACCATGAAGCTGGAGCGGAAGGGGCGGACGCTGCTGTTCACCGTGGACCTGAGCCTGAACGAGAAGGCCAACGACCGGCTGTACGCGGTCAGCGAGGGCATGGTCATCCGCATGAAGGGGATGGTGGACATGGCCAGCGGCGAGCCGCGGTTCCACGAGCTGGTCCAGGCGGCCGTCAAATACCGGGCCGAGCCGGTGGAGAAGGAGAAGAAGGCCAAGGACACGTTCCCCCGCGGCACGTTCCCACGGGACGAGAGCATCGGCCGGCTCAGCCGCACCTGGCCGCCCAACCAGCGGGTCGGCTGGATGGCCGGGTTGCTGCCGTTCTTGGGCTACCAGGAGGTCTACGACGGCATCATCCTGAACAAGTCGTGGCGGGACGACCAGAACCTCAAGGCGGGGGTGGTGCTGATCCCGCAGTTCCTCAACCCGCGGTACCCGCGGACGACGTGGCGGGCCCACCCGCCCAGCCTCGGCCTGGCCCGCGACCTGGGGGCGACCCACTACGTCGGCGTGGCCGGGGTCGGCATCGACGCCGCCGACATTACCGCCCGGGAGGCTCAGGACCCCGCCTTCGCCAAGAAGGTCGGCATCTTCGGGTACGACCGGCGGACGGCCGTCAAGGACGTGACCGACGGCCTGTCGAACACCGTCTACTTGATCCAGGTGCCGCCGACGCACCAGCGGCCGTGGATCGCCGGCGGCGGGGCGACCGTCACCGGCGTCCCGGACACGCGGAGCGTGCAGCCGTTCGTCTCCACCCAGGCCAACGGCAAGCGGGGCACGTACGTGCTGATGGCCGACGGCAGCGTCCGGTTCATCAAGGAAGACATCGCCGACGACGTGTTCAAGGCGCTGTGCACGATCAAGGGCGGGGAGGAGATCGCCGACATCAACGCGGTGGCGCCGAAGGTGGACCCGAAGGGGCCGTCGCTGAAGACGGCCGACGCCGGCAAGGACCCGGCGGCGCCGCGCGGGGAGTAGGACATCTATGCTCCCCTCTCCCGCAAAGCCGGGAGAGGGGAGAACTGCTAGGAGGTCACGGCCATGCGCGGACTCGCGGTGCTGACGGCGGCCCTGGCGGCTGGGCTGGCGGTCGCCGGCGACCCGCTCGCGGGTATCCCGCCGGCGGCCGACGCGCCCGCCGGCCGGATCGACCGGCTCATCGACCGGCTGGGCAGCGGCGCCTTCCGCGACCGGGAGGCGGCCACCCACGACCTCGACGCCGTCGGCGCCCCGGCCCTGGGCGCGCTGCGGCGGGCGGCCAACGCGGCCGACCCGGAAACCCGCCGCCGGGCCGCCGAACTGGTCGCCCGCATCTCCGACCGGCTGGCCGCCGCCCGCATCCTGGCCGCCACCCCCGTCGAGTTCGACTACCGGGACCGGCCGCTGGACGAGGCCGTGAAGGACCTCGCCCGCCGGACCGGGGCCCCGATCGTCCTGCACGACCCGACGCCGAACAAGTTCCGCGGCCGGAAGGTCACGGTCGCCACCCCCGGCCCGATGCCGTTCTGGGAGGCGATCGAGCTGTTCTGCCGCAAGGCCGACCTGCACGAGTGGAATGGCGTCACCCCGCTGCCGGGCGTGCCGGTGGCCCCGCAGCCGATGACGATGATCGGCCAGCCCGCGTTCCAGGGGCGGATCATCATCCGCAACGGCCGGGCCGTGCAGCCGGCCGGCGGCCCCAACGCCAACCAGGTCGTGTTGCGCGACGGGCCGGGGGCCGCCCTCCCGTCCTGCCGCACCGGGGCCGTCCGCATCCGCGCCTTGCCGGCCGGCATGGCCGTGCCGAACGTCACGGTCGGGGCGGATGAAATGATCGTGCCGCTGCAGGTGTCGGCCGAGCCGAAGCTCCAGTGGCACGGCGTCGTGGACCTGCGGATCGACCGGGCGGTGGACGAGCAGGGGCAGGCGGTGGCCGCCACGTCGGCCGTGCCGGTCATCCCGGGGGACGAGGACGAACTGGTGCTGATGCCCAACGGCATGGTCATGCCGCGGCCGCCGCAGCGGGCCGGCCCGGCCGGCGTCCGCGTCCGCCGCAGCGACCGGGCCGGCCGGAAACTGGCCGAGCTGGCCGGCACCCTGGCCGCCCAAGTGCGGGTGGCCGAGCCGATGGTGACGGTCGGCGACCCGCTCAAGGCGGCCGACCAGACCGCCCGCGGCGAGTTCGGCGTGACGCTGAAGGTCGGGCCCGTCTCCCGGGCCGCCGACGGCGAGGTGAAGGTGTCGGTCGAGGCGAAGCTGCCGCCGGACATTCAGCTGGCCGCCCACGCCGGGGGCGGGGTCGCCGGGCAGGTCCAGTTCCAGGCCGCCTTCGGCGGGGGCGTGGTGATCGGCCAGCGGGTGGTCGGGGCCGGGCCGCAGGCCCAGCCGCAGCCGCTGC
>DASXAN010000960.1:0-4038 GCA_036406755.1 Gemmataceae bacterium | reverse complement strand
CGGTCGGCGGGCCCTTATCCACGATTTGCCCGTAGATGGCCGTGCACACCACCTGGCCCTCGTTCGCCGCCAGGGTCGGCGAGTAGGTGGTCATGCCGTTGCAGTCGCACCCGCTGCCGAACCCCTTTACCATCAGGCTGTACGTCTTGCCGTCCGACCCGGTGATCGTGCCGAGTTCGGTGTCCGGCTTGAGGACGAGCTGGTCCGGCTGGCCGAGCTCAAGCGTGTTCGTCACCGTCAGCGGCAGGGTGAGCGTGCCGGGCGCCTTCGACCCGTCGGTCAGGTTCAGCGTCAGCCCCAGGTCCACGCCCATGAGAGGGCTGACGTTCTCGGCGTTGTAGAAGCCGATGCTGCCCAACGCGAACACCTGCCCGGCCGCGGCCGTGAACGACCCGCCGGTGAACGACAGTGCCCCCGGCGGCGTGCCGAAGCTGATCGAGTCCGTGCCGGCCCCGGAGAAGGTGTCGCCGAGGGGGTTGGTGAAGACGCCGGTGGTGCCGCCCGAAAAGCTGATCGACCCGGCCCGCAGCGGGGCCGCCGCCGCCAGCAGCACCGCCACGCCGACCGCCAGGCGGAGGCCGACCCGCCCGCCCGCATCCGTGCTCCGTCGCATTTTGCTCTCCTCAGGGAACGTGCCGAGAGATGCCGACCAGACGGGAGCTAATTCATGCGCCGGACGCCACGAGTTGACAACCCGGGTTCCCGGCCGGCCGCCGTCCGGGCGGGATGCACCGGTTGCGGCAAGATGGGTGGTCAGCGGACCAGTTCCAGCACCTGCCACAGGCTCGGGTCCTCGGCGTACGGGAATTCCGACCCGACGCCGGGCGTCTGCTCGCCGAGCTCGGCGTCGCGGACGGCGTAGTACACGCCCAGCCGCGGGTGCTCCTCCGGGTCGAACCCGTTCAGCACGGCGGCGGGCAGGAACGCCTCGACCCGGTAGCCGCCCTTGATCGGGCCGCACCGGAACGGCACGGCGCTGGCCGCGGCCAGCGGGGCGTCCTGTAGCGCGCGGTGAATCTTGACCTGCACGAAGGCCGGCTCATCCTTGTCCGGGCCGGTCCCGGCCGGCAGGAAATGGAACTGGTGGCAGTACCGACTGGCCCGGTGGCTGGTGCGATCGGCCCGGGTGTCGAGCCAGACGGTGACGCCATCGGAGTGCCGCGGGCGGTCGACATCGCCCTGCGGCGGCTTGTCCTTACCGGTGACGGTCGCCTGGACGGCGATGCCCAGCTCGTTCCAGGCGAGGCGAACGTCGGCGAAGTCGGCCTTGCCGTCGGCGGTGGCGAAGGTGTCGAGGCGGCAGGCGGCCGGCAGGTCGAGCAACTCGCCGCGGCCTGACCGGGGCACGGCCTTGACGTGCTTGCACGGGTGGGCGACGCGGACGAGAAACCGGGGCGGAACGAGCGGCGGCATCGGAGTCCTTCCACAAGGGAGTAACGATTCAATCACCGGCCACCGGCGGTGCCGGTGCGGGGCCGGTCCGGAGCAGGCTGCGCTCCAGCACCTCCTTCGCCCGGTCGAATTCCGGCCGCCAATGGATCTCCGGCTCGCCCGTCAGCATGCAGTCCCGCAGCTTCTCCAGCGTGTTCCGGGCCATGTGCGGGCACTTGTTGCAGGCGCAGGTGATGCCCGGCACCGGGTGGTAGCGGTGCCGCGGGTGCTTCGCCTGCAACTGCCAGAGCATGTTCGCCTCGGTCGCCACCAGGAAGTCCGTCGGCTCGGCGAACCCGCCGACGTACCGGAGCATCGCCTCCGTCCCACCGATAAAGTCGGAGTGCTCGCGGATGTTGGCCGGGCACTCCGGGTGGGCCACCGTCTTCGCGGTCGGGAACCGCCGCTTCAGCGCCATCAGATCCTGCACGGAGAAGATCTCGTGGACCATGCACGAGCCGTTCCACTTGATCATCGGCCGGCCCGTCACCTCCTCGAGGTAGGAGCCGAGGTGCTGGTCGGGGACGAATAGGATTTCGTACTCCGGCGGCACCCGGCGGATGACCTGTTCGGCGTTGCCACTGGTCACGACCCAGTCGCTCAGCGCCTTGACGGCCGCCGTGCTGTTGATGTACGTGACGGTCTGGAACTTTCGCCCGTTGATGCGGAGCATCTCTTGATAGCGGGCGAGCTTGTCGGCCGGGCAGGAGTCGGCCAGCGAGCAGCCGGCCTCCAGGTCGGGTAGCAGCACGCGCTTGGTCGGGTTGAGAATCTTGGCCGTCTCGGCCATGAAGTGGACGCCGCAGAAGACGATCGTCGGCGTCTCGACCTTGGTCGCGGCCCGGGCCAGTTGCAGGCTGTCGCCGGTGTAATCGGCCAGCTCCTGGATCTCGCCCTCCTGGTAGTAGTGGGCGAGGATGGTGGCCCCGATCTTGCGCTTGAGGTCGAGGATTTCGGCGGCGATATCGCCGGCGACGGACGTGGCAGCCATCGGTCGGGTTCCTTGTTTTTTAGGTGGCGGAGGAACAACCCACGCACGTTCGGTCATGATAGACCGTTTTCGCCATTCTACAATTTGATGCGCCTCGCCGGGCGGTGGATTCGCCGGTTGCACTAGCCGGATTTCCCATCGGCCGGTACGCTAGGGCAATTGCCCCGTTTCCTCGACTCGCGCGGAGTTCGCCCGATGGCGGAACTGATTCGGCAGCTCTGGGACGTGTTCGCCAACCTGTTCAACAGCCAGGCGCTAATGGCCACGCTGGCCAAGCCGGAGATGACCGTCGCGGCGTTCATCGCGCTCAACCTGATCGTCTTTATCGAAACGGGACTGCTGTTCCCGCTGCTGCCCGGGGACTCGCTGCTGGTCACGGCCGGCCTGGTCGCCTGGAACACCGGCTGGAACCTGCCGCTGCTGATCGGCACGCTCTGCGCCGCGGCGATCGTCGGGGACAGCGTTGCCTACGCGATCGGGTTCCAGACCGGGCCGCGGATCTTCAACCGGGAGAAGTCGCTGCTCTTCCGCAAGGACCATCTGCTGGCGGCCCAGGCCTTCTACGAGCGGCACGGCGGCAAGACGATCGTCCTGGCCCGGTTCATGCCGATCGTCCGCACCTTCGCACCGGTCGTCGCCGGCGTCGGGCGCATGAAGTACGCCCGCTTCCTGTTCTTTAACGTCTTCGGCGGCATTGGCTGGGTCGCCAGCATGGTCCTGCTCGGCTATGCCCTGACCCCGTTCCTCGACCCGGCCCTCAAGCCGGTCTTCGGCGAGCACTTCGAGGTCCGCGACCACATCGAGAAGATCATCGTCATCGTCGTGCTCCTGTCGGTTTCGCCGGGCATCGTCGCCTGGGTGCGGGCGAAGCTGGGAAAACGCCAGCCGGCCGCGGATGGGGTCAAGTCCGCGGCGTGACGTCACTCGCCGAACGCATATAGGTGCCGCTCCGTCCGCACGTACAATTTGCCGTCCGCAACCGCCGGCGTCGCCAGGATCGTTTCCCCCAGGTCGTTGCGGGCGAGCACCGTCGGCTTGTCTCCCGCTGCGATCACGGTCAGCGTGCCGCCGTGGGATGCGGCATACAGCTTGCCGTCGCCGGCCACCGGCGAGGCGAAGTACGCCCCGGTCGCGCCAAGCCGCTCGCGGTAGACCAACTTGCCGGTATCCGCGTCGAGGCACGACACGATCCCGCCCTCCTTGACCAGGTACACCCGGTCGCGGTACACCAGCGGCGACGGCACCTCCGGCAGCCCCCGCTTCTCCTTCCAGGCGACGTGCGTGCCGGTCACGTTCCCCTTCCCGCCCGGCTTGACCGCCAGCAGGCCGTGCTCCGACGGCATCATCTTGAACATCAGCTGCGACAGCGCCCACTCGCCCTTGTCGATCGCCCCGTCCTTGTTCCGGTCCAGCCCGTCGAAGAACATCTGCACCGTCAGGGCGGCGCCGGGGATGTCGCCCGACTCCGTCCGGCGGAGGAAGGCGAGGTCGGCGGGGACCTCGCCCTTGTCCAGCTTGCCGTTGCCGTTGGCGTCGTACTTCTTGAGCAACTCGTCGAACGTCGGCAGCGCGACGACGTTCTCCGGCTCGCCGGCGTGGACCCAGGTGGCGACGTA
>DASXAN010000959.1:0-8521 GCA_036406755.1 Gemmataceae bacterium | reverse complement strand
GTCCCCTCGTGGCAGGCCGCGCACAGCCGGCTGTCGCGCTGCACCGGCGCGAACACGTCCTCGCCGCGGTCCACGTCGTCCAGCGGGCCGAAGAACCGCTGCCCGGCGGCCGGGCGGGACAGGTGCAGCCCGTACCGGCCGTGCGTCAGCCCCGGCTCGGCGGCGACGTCGCCGACCTTGTGGCAGAAGTCGCAGTGGACCCCGGCGGCGGCGACGCCGGTGACGCGGCGGACGTCGTAGTCATGGGCGGCGTCCGGCTCGGCCGTCGGGGCGTGGCAGGCGGCGCAGACGCCGGCGCCGGCCGGCAGCTCGGCGAGCAGGTTCCAGCCGCGGTTGGGCCGGCCGAGCCGGTCGGTGCCGTCGTAGAGGTTGCGGAAGTGCGAACCGGAGGCGGCGCGGGCGTGGCCGGACGCCGCCCACTCGCGGTAGGCGGCGGCATGGCAGTTGCCGCAGTTGCCCGGTCGCGCCGGGTCGGGGGTTGGGTCGACCCAGGCGTAGGATTCGCAATCGTCGTTGGGTACGCGGGGCAGATTGAAGGTGAGTCGCCCGGCGGTCGCGTCGGCCCCGGCGATCAGGTGGCCGGCGGCGGCCGCGGTCACGCGGGCCGCGCCGCCGACCGGCAGCGTGAACCGGCCGGCCGCGTCGGTCCGGGTCGCCAGCGGCGTCGCCCGAACACGGACGACCGCGCCGGCGACCGGGCCGCGGTCGTCCACGACCACGCCCGTCAGCGGCGGCGGCGCGGCCGGCGCACCGGACACGGCGAGCAACAGCAGCAGCGGCAGGCGGCGCATCAATCGGCGGCCGACAGGGGCAGGCACCTCGGATTGTACGGCCGCCGGCGGCGGCCCACCAGCCCGCGGCGACTTGCTTGACGAACCGGAGCGGCTTTCTAGCGTGATTATTCCGGGCCTGATCTGCCCGGCCGGAACTGAGGAGCAGCGATGAGCGCATCTGCGGGGCGGTACGCCGCCGTGATTGCCCTGGCGCTGGCGACGGCGGCCGGGGCGCGGGCCCAGGTCCTGTTCACCGACTTCGAGTCGGACCCGTCGGCCACCGGCTGGTTTATCCCGTCCTCCGTCCCGGGCATCACGACCGCCCAGGCCCACTCCGGGACGCACTCGTTCTCTCTGAACCAGTCCGCGAACCTCTTTTCGCCGCTGCTCCAGCCGACGTACGCGCCCGGCCAGTACGTGGAGGTGGATTATTACGCCTACAACCCGACCGGCAGCCTGACGGCCGGCGGGATGGACCGGTCCTTCATCAACCCGGCGATCGGGTGGTCGGCCAATACCGCCGTCTACCGCGTCAACGACTTCAGCGACGTCGAGCGGGTTTCGTTCAACTCGCTCGACGCCAACGCCAACCGGCCGGGTCCGTACGCTTACATCGACGACGTCACCATCCGGCCGATCACCCCGGCCGCGGCGGTCCAGGTCCAGCGGGCCAACTTCGCCACCTTCATGCCCCAGCCGTTCGCCTACACCGCCCCGGCCAACCGGCAGGCCCGGTTGCCGAACACGATGGCCACCCTGGCGGCCGGGGGCACGGCCAACGTCGTCATGATGGGCGACAGCATCGTCGCCGACACCTACTTCTCCTACTTCGAGGCCCAGGCCCAGCAGCACACCGGCGGGACGCTGAAGGTGTCCGCCGCCATCGTCGGCGGGTCGAGCGCCACCTTCTGGTCCCAGAACATCGGCACCAACATCACCCCAACGACCAACCTGCTCATGTTCGGCGGCATCAGCACCCAGGCGCCGGACATCCCGGCCCTGGACTCGGTCATCCAGCAGGCCCGGGCCATCAACCCCAACATCGAGATCGTCCTGATGGGCCCCGTCGCCGGGCCGTACAACCCGTTCGCCGACCCGTCGCTGGCCCTGCCGGCCGACCCGAACGGGACCGACTACCGCTCGCAATTGCTCCAGCTCGCCAACGCCGACGGGGTGCAGTTCTGGGACCTGACGGCGCCGTTCGACCAGTACATCCTCAATTCCGGCCTGACGTACAACGACTTCCTGCGGGACGGCCTGCACATGAACGCGCGAGGGCAATACCTGGTCGGCGACGTGCTGGAGTCGTTCTTCACCCCGGTGCCGGTGCCGGAGCCGTCGTCGCTGGCCCTGGCCGGGCTGGCCGGCGGGGCGGTCGCGGCCGCCTGGCGGCGGCGGGCGCGGGCGGCCGTCAGCCACTGACCCGGTCCGCGGTCAGCCACCGGTTCCACCCGACCGGCCGGTGTTCCGGGACGATCCGCCGCCACCACGCGTTCGGGATCACCCGGCAGTCGTACCCGGCCGCCCGCAGTAACTCGGCGCAGCCCTCCTCGAGTTGCCGCGAGTGCACCTCGACCAGCAGGGAACAGTCGGCCCGGGCCAGCAGCCGCGGCCCGCTCCGCAGCACGTCGATCTCGCCCCCGTCCACGTCGATCTTGACGAACACCGGCCCCGGCCGGTCCGCCGCCAGGTCGTCCAGCGACACCTGGCCGGGGCCGCCGCCGATCAACTTGTCCACCCACTCGATGCGGGGCTCCTCGCCGGGGAAGGTGAGCCGATAGTTCTCCCACGCCCGCGGCCGGAAGTCCGGCTGCGGCTCACAGGCGACGGCGACGAGGGACGGGTTCAGCCGCCGGGCGATGATCGAGTAGTACCCGTCGCTGGCGCCGACGTCGATGAACGTCCGGGCGCGGCCGACGCCGCGGCGGAAGGCGCCGGCGATCTCGGCCTCGTCCAGGCCGACGATCCGCTGCGTCTTGCCGTCCGGGTTGATGACGAACCGGCACCCGCGGGCGAGGCCGAACCAGACGGTCCGGGGCCGCTCGCCGCGGCCGAACACCAGGCGTTTCGTCCACTGCCACACGCGCGTCACCCGTCCGCCGGACCGCTGCGAGTGCGGGGCGCGGGAGACGTCCCCGGCCCGGGCGGTCCGGCGTCAGGATACGGCCGCGGCCCGCCGGCGGCGAGCGGGATGACACCACGACCGGGGCGAGCGGCGGGGTTCATCCCCGCCGTCTTTCTTTGCCACGACTTGAAGACGGCGGGGATCAACCCCGCCGCTCGCCCGCCTTTGTCAACGGGGCACGGCAACCAGCCGCTCGTCCAATTCTGCGTGTGAGAACGAGTGCAATTCACACCACCGGTCGTGAACGCCGTGGGCCACGACCCAACTGTCGTCACGCCGCACGGCACCGCAAGCGAACACGACGCTCGCATAGTGATTCACCGGCCTCGTACCGCGGTCGGCCGATAATAACGCTCGGTCTAACATCCGCCGCACGGCGAAGGGCGGCTCCCCGTCTAACACCACCAATCCGGTGCGGTACACCCAGCGGACGCCGTCGGCGATCCGGTCGTGTGTGAAGCACCAGAGTTCATCCCCGACCCGCACCGGCGCCGCCCCGCCGCGGATTTCGCCGCCCCGCCAGAGGGAGGCTGTCGGTGCTTCATAAGCCAGGGTAGTGGCGTTGCCATCGATTATTAGAATGCGGCAAGGCGCGAAACTGTAGACGGCGAAAAGCTCGCCATCATGATCGAAGAAGCTCCAGTTCTTCTCCCATCGCTGTCGGGCCGGGTAGTGCGGCGCGAACACCTCCTCGACCTGCATCCCATCCGCCGACAGCCGGGCGTAGAGTTGGTTCTGCGTCGGGGCGCGGCCGACGCGCTTCAGGCCGGTGAATGAGATGTGCGGTTGCCCGCGGTAGTGGAACAGCCGCGGGTCCTCGCGGGCCGTGTCCGCCTCGGGGTGTTCGAGGGCCAGCCGCTGGGGCGGGCCGACCGGGCGGAAGGCGGCGTCGAGCCGACCGATCAGGATGTCGCTCGCCCACCACCGCGTTCGGACCGCGAACAGGTAGCCGTCGCCGTCGGCCAGGAGCGACGGGTTGAGCCGCTGGCCGGGCACACCGGGCCACAGGGTGGTTTCGTCGAAGCGGATCGGCCACCCGGGCGGCTGCGGCGGACAGGTGGGGCCGTCCGCACCGGGCCTGTGAGCCGTGGAAACCTCGATCGGCGGCATAATCGTCCTCGAGCAAACGCCCCGGCCACAGCTGATTGCTTGCGGGGCGGGCCGCGGCCGGGTAAACTGGCGGCCGATCCAAACCGTCTGCCGGAGGTCAGCCCATGCCCGTCTGCCGCCGCTTCCCCGCCGCCCTGCTCGTCGCCGTGATCGCCGCCGCGCCGGCCGCCGCCCAGCCGGGGGGCCAGATCACCGCCGGCAACGCCGCCATGAACGCCCGCTATAGCCAGTCTAGCGGCCCAACCGGGGAGACGGTTGCCGGGCCGCAATCTACATCCTTTGGGGCATCTTTCGACCCTGCCGGGCTTTACGGAACTGAGGCACTCTTGAACTGGTGGTTTTACCGCGTGCAGGGGGACACGCGGGAGCGGCCATTCGGCACCTACACCAAGTCCGACGGGTTCACCATAGCCGGCACCAGCAACTGGCCGGCCGGCGGCCTGGGCAGCACGGCTAGCTACCACTGGACGGAGAACGGGGCGGCCGGCGTGCGGTTCACCGCCGACTACACCCTCGCCTTAGTTGCCGGGACCACCGTGTACGACGGTGCGCGGCTCGATCAGACGTTTCGGATCAACAACCCGAACTCCCAGCCCCTGACCATCGCGCTGTTCGACCTCGCGCGTTGGTCGCCCGCCGGAAATGACTTCGGATTGACCGCGACCGGGGGCGTGACCGGGATCACCGTGTCGCACGGGTCAGCCCCACTGGATACCCACACGGCGGTCGGGGCGAACGCATTTCAAGTCGGTCAGGCCCTTACCTTCTTAGTTGATTCCTCCGTGAATGACCTGAACAACACCGGCCTACCGTACAGCGGCGACAACTTTCTTGACGCTTTCGAATGGAACCTGACCATCCCGGCAAACGGCTCGCTATCCGTCCAATCGTCGCTCATCACTGCGGTGCCCGAACCTAGCGCGCTCATACTTACTGGGGCCGCGGCGGCAATCGGCCTTGCCCGTGTGTTGAGGCGCAGCCGCCCAGCGTTACCAATCTATGGGCGAACGCCTTCTACCCTCTAATTGTCTCGGCCTATGGCGGCGGTGGGCTTTCTGGATTCTCCGTGTGCGGCACGTTCGGGAACATGAACACGTGGAGCAACCTGTCTGGGTACGACATATACAGGTTGTAGTACCGGTTGGCGTGTTCCGTTAGCGGGTCGTGCGTGGACGTGTCGGAGAACGGCAGGAACCCCTGGTAAGAGCCGACGTCTGGATTGTAGCCGTAGTACGCCAGAACGGGGGCATCACCATCGTGCTGGAGCGGGTTTCGGAGGGCGACGATCTGGTTGAAGTAGTTGTCGGCGCAATGGCCCGAGACGCTCAGGCGACCGTGCAGTTCGATGTCCTGGAATTGGTTGTGGTCGATGAGATCAGTCTCGCCGCCCTCAGGCTTGTACCCGTCCAGCGTAATGCCGCCGCACGTCAGGATCAGGAACCGGTTGTCGTGCATCCCCGCCCCGACCAACTGGAGGCCGCCCGGGCTGTTGTACATGTGGCAGCAGATAAACGCGTTATTGAACATGGTGTCGGGATAGCCACCTCCGAACTCCAATAGGATGACCTCCCCGGCGTTCGCGCCGCCCTGGGCGATGTCCCAGAACCGGCAGGCGGCCACCACGCCGTTCTTGGTCGGGATTCCCTGGCAGACGATGCCGCGGGTGGTGCGGACCCAATCGCAGCTAAACACCAGCCACTTTTTGGAGGAAGGGTAGAACACGTGAGCGCCGGAGTTCGGCGCCGTTTCGGTGAACCGGCAGTAGCGGAACACGGCGCCGGTGGGGACGATGCCGCCGGACCCGCGGACGAACTCGCACCGGTCGACCACGATGCCGGTTGTGTAAGCGTCGTCGTCACCGTCGTCGGGGTCGTAATCCGGCAGGTAATAGTACCCGAGGCTAATGTCCACGAAGCGGCAGAGTGTCACGTTGATGTCAACGTGCTGCGGGGAGGTCGAGCCGAGCACGCGCTGGGTGAGGTCCAGTTTTGAGCCGTAGAAGGAGAGTCGCTGGAGGTTGAGGGGCCTGGTGACGTTGAACATCATGTCGTCACCGAGTTCCGGGGCCGCGGTGAGGCTCGCCGAGTTCTGGCCGTCGATCACCACGATCGGGGCCACGTGCGGCCCGGTCAAGTCGAACGAGTAGGTGATCCGTACGTCGCCGGAAAGGTAGATCGGACTGTAGCCGGCGCTGATGGCGTCTTGGATGGCATCCTGGTCGCTACACAGCGGCATACAGTAGGGGTTATTGGGCGTCGGGTCGGCGACGATGTTGACTTCGATTTGGTTGCCCCCATCGGGATAGGGCCAATCCTTGAAATAGCTCTCGCCGATCAGCGCATCATCGGCGACTTTGAGGCACATGACATACTGGTTGACCTGAGGAATGCCCTCTCCATACCACGTCGGCGGGAGCAACTCCAATTCGCCGTCGCCGAAGTATGCGGAGGTGTACGGGGGCAACTGACCGGTCGGCGACCACAAGTAGATGACTTGGCCGGGATACGCGTTGCTCCCGAGGCCTGCGTAGCGGAGAATGTAATACGGCCTGGACGGCATGGCTCGTACCCTCCGACGGAAGCGGTCGCTGATGGTGAGGAGCCGATCATGGCCGCCGGCTGGTCGCCGTTGCAATGTCCGTCGGAGAGTTTTGTCGGAAAAACTACGGATGTGCGAACAAGGTCCATCAGCTGACGACGTGAAATCACTCCAGCGGTAACGCAGCCCGCTACCCCAGCGCCGCCGTCGGCCCCGGCTGGAAGTCCGCCACCTCCAACTCCACCGCCCGGTAGCCGTTCCACTCGTTCACCTTCGGCGTCGCCGCCAGGCAGCACCGCCGCTCACGACTCATTAATTCGTCCAGCCGCTCGGCCATGCCCCAGGCGATGCACCGCACCGCCGTCGTCCCTTGCCGCACCCGGAACGTTAAATGCCGCTCGCCGCCGCCGATCCGCCGCGGCTCGCCCACCACCTCCAGGTCCGCCGCCAGAAACTTCGGCCGCGGGTTCTGCGCCCCGTATGGTTCCAGTTTGTCAATCTGTGATAATAGCCCCGGCGTTAATGCGCTCAACGGCACCTCCGCGTCGAGCACCAGCGTCGGCGCCGGCGGGCCGCCGGCCGGGAAGTGGCGGGCGGCGTAGTCGCGGAACTGCTCCCGCAGGGCGTCGATCCGGTCCGGGTGGACGCGGAACCCGGCCGCGGCCGCGTGCCCGCCGTGGCTGACGAGGTGCTCGCCGCAGTGGGCCAGCGCCTCGTGCAGGGCGAACCCCGGGATCGACCGGCCGCTGCCCGGGCACGCCCCGTCCCCGGTCAGGGCCACCAGCAGCACCGGCCGGCCGAGCTGTTCGGACAGCCGCCCGGCGACGATGCCGATGACGCCGGGGTGCCAGTCGGCCGCGGCCAGCACCAGCGCCGGGTCGTCGCGGTGCGGCCCGTCCAGGGCCAGCTCCCGAGCCCGGGCGACCATCTTCCGCTCCAGTTGCTGCCGCTGCTGGTTCTGCGACTCCAGGTAGGTGGCCAGGTCGCGGGCCCGCTGCGGCGACGGCGTGGTGAGCAGCTCGACCACCAGCCGGGCGCAGCCGAGCCGGCCGGCCGCGTTCAGCCGCGGGGCCAGCTTGAACCCGACGTCCTCGGCCCGGACCGGCTTGCCGCCCAGCCCGGCCGCCTCCAACAGTGCCTTCAGGCCGACCGTCGGCGCCGCCCCGAGCCGCTTCAGCCCGTGGCGGACGTAGACGCGGTTTTCGTCGTGCAGTGGCACCACGTCGGCCACCAGCCCCATCGCCGCCAGGGCCACGGCATCCAGCAGGAACTCGCGGAGCTTCGGCCCGACCTTGTCCCCGCCCTCGGCCCGCTGACAGACCAGCCACGCCACCTTGAACGCCACCCCCGCACCCGAAAGCCCGCCGAACGGGTAATCGTGCCCCGGCAAGCGCGGGTGAACGAGAGCGTCGGCGGCGGGCAATTCCGCCTTGTACTCGTGATGATCGGTGACGATCAGTTCCAGCCCGAGCCGGCGGGCCTCCTCCGCCTCGCCGCACGAGCAGATGCCGCAGTCCACGGTGACGACGACCTTCGTGCCGGCCGCGGCGAGCTGCCGCAGGGCGTCGCGGTTGAGGCCGTAGCCTTCCTCAAGACGGTTCGGGACGTAGAAGTCGACGTCGCCGCCGAGCAGGGTCAGCGCTTGCAGCAGGATGGCGGTGCCGGTGACGCCGTCCACGTCGTAGTCGCCGTAGACGGTGATCTTGCGGCGGGCCTGGACGGCCGCCCAGAGCCGGTCGGCGGCGGCCGCCGCCCCGGGCAGGGCGTGCGGCGGGTGCAGACCGGTGAGCGGGGCGTCGAGGAACTTGCGGGCGGCGATCGGGTCGCTCAGGCCGCGGTTGACCAGCAGCTGCGCCACGACCGGGGCGACGCCGAGGTCGGCGGCCAGGCGGCCGAGGGCGTCCGGCTCATGTGGCAGCAGCCGCCAGGTTTTGGGCATGAAGCAACCCCTTGCCCCGGCCCAAGCCTGCCGTCG
>DASXAN010000958.1:0-5828 GCA_036406755.1 Gemmataceae bacterium | reverse complement strand
CGGCATCGTGCCGGCGGCCCGCCGCGGGTGTACGCTCCTGGGGTTGGGCGATTGAGGCGACCTTACCTTACTTCTTCTTCGAGGACTTCTTCTTGGCCGTCGACTTCTTGGCCGTCGACTTCTTGCCCGTGGACTTCTTCGCGGTCGTCTTCGCCATCGCTCGATTCCTCCAAACTAGGACAGAGGGACAGAAACCGTCTCGGGCGACTCGCGGCCCGCGCCTTACCAGGCGCGGGCGCGCTTGAACGCGTGATGGATCCGGAACGCCTCCGCGGCCGCCGCCCCGCTCTGCTCGCCGCGGGTCGTGTACTGGCGCCGCATCAGGACCTCCAGCGGGGCGAAGTCGTCGTCGCCGCCGCGCCGCAACTGAGTGGCGTGACAACGCAACATCCGATGTTTGATATCGACATGGCCGCTGATGTCAACGAAAAACCCGGGCAGAAAGTGCGACATTCCGATCGTGTCGCCCTCCCAAACGGACGGGGGGGTGGGCAGTCGCGGCTCGCGGGAGGCGTGTCCGCGCGACGCGGCGAACCACGAGACGGCGTCCGCGAGCGCCGCCGCGGCCCGGTGGTCGGGGTGATAATCCTCCGCCGCGTGCGCCAGGATGAGCGTCGGTGCGAAGGCGCGGACGCGCCGCAGGAGGGCCCGCCGCTGCCGCGGGCCGTCGGCCAACTCGCCGTCCGGGAAGCCGCACCAGTAGAGTTCGGCGCCGAGCAGCTTCGCGGCGGCGGTCGCCTCGCGGCGGCGGACGGCGGCCAGGTTGGGGACCGGCTCGGCCGGTTGCCCCTTATCGCCCTTACAGAGTACGCAGATGCCCACGACGGCCCCGTCCGAGCGGGCGCGGGCCAGGGTGCCGGCGCAGAGCAACTCGGCGTCGTCCGGGTGGGCGACGACGGCGAGGACGCGGTCGGAGGTGAAGTCGAGTCTCAACGTGAACCCTGTTATTGCCGCTCGCGGCTATGCGGTGCGAGAGCTCGCACCGCATAGCCGCAAGCGGCCGATTACCGCAGCCCGACCACGGGAGCCGCGGCCACATAGTCGGCGACGGCCAACTCGGCGTCCGCGTGCGTCCGCAGCAGCGACGCGGGACACGCCGGCGTCACCGGCCCGTGCAGCAACCGCCGTACCACACCGGCGTGCCACGGCCGGTTACAGTAGAATCGCAGCGCCCGCGCCGCCAGAATCTCCCGCATCCCGACCGTCACGCACCGCCGCGGGATCGCCGCAATGTCGCCGCCGACCGTGACGGCGTTGATCGTCCGCGTCTCTCGGGCCAAGTCTAACACACGCGCCGGCAGCGCCGCGAACTGTTCGACCGTCAGCGCCGCGCCCGGCTCCGGCGGCTCGTTGAACGCCACGTGGCCGTTGATGCCGACGCCGCCGAAGCAGGCGTCCGCGCCGCCGCGGCGGGCGATCAGCCGGCCGACCGCGGCCGGGTCGTGCGGGTCGGGGAAGACGCGGTGCTCCGGCGGCGGGGCCAGCGCCGGGTCGAGCCGGTCGTAGAACTGCCGGGCCATGAACCCGCGGAAGCTGAGCGGGTGGCCGGTCGGCAGCCAGGCGCCCTCGTCCGTCAGGTACTCGTCCATGTTGACGACGACCGCGGCCCGCAGCGACAGCCGCTCGGCGTTCACCATCTCCGCCAGGATCGGGAACTGGTCCACCGGCCCGACCGGGACGATGACGGTGGCGTCCGGCTTCGCGCGGAAGGCCGCCAGCATGGCGTCGGCCATGCCGTGCGCGACCGCCGCCGCGTCGCCGACGACGCAGACCCGCACCGGCTGGCCGCGGCCCAGCGCCTCCGGCGGGATCGCCAGGTAGTCGGGAATCCGACTCATGAACGCCTAGCATACTTGACCCGGCTACACTTCCGCCAGACAATCCAGCTTCAGCCCGCCGATTTTTCCGCCCGCCCTCCGAGGCCACATCATGCCAGCGTCCACCCGCCGGGAGTTCTTGCAAACGACCGCCACCACCGCCGCCGCCGCCACGATGTTCGCCGGCGGGGTCCACGCCGCCGGCAGCGACACCGTCCGCATCGGCCTGATCGGCTGCGGCGCCCGCGGCCGCGGCGCCGCCGAACAGGCCCTCGCCGCCGACCCGAGCGCGCGGACGAAGCTCGTCGCCATCGGTGATGCGTTTGCCGACCAGATCGAGTCGAACATCAGCGTGATCGGGCGGAACGACAAGAACATCGCCAAGCGCGTTGACGTCCCGCCGGAGCGGCGGTTCGTCGGGCTCGACGCCTACAAGCACGTCATCGAGGCCTCGGACGTCGTCCTCCTCGCCACCCCGCCCGGGTTCCGCCCGATCCACCTCCAGGCCGCCGTGGACGCCGGTAAGCACGTGTTCATGGAGAAGCCGGTGGCCGTGGACGCCCCGGGCGTCCGCAAGGTGATGGCGGCGTGCGAGCAGGCCAAGACGAAGGGCCTCTCGGTCGTCTGCGGGTTGCAACAGCGGTACGACCACCCGCGGCCCGACGCCGTGAAGAGGATTCACGACGGGATGATCGGTGACGTCCTCGCGGTCAAGTCCGCCTGGATCGGGAACATGCCGGCCAAGAAGTTCCCGATGCCCCGCAAGCCGGAGTGGTCGGACATGGAGTGGCAGGTCCGCAACTGGTACTGGTGGACGTGGCTGAGCGGGGACCACATCGTCGAGCAGGCCATCCACAGCATCGACAAGGGGACGTGGGTGCTGGGCGACAAGCCGCCGGTCGCGGCGGTCGGCCTGGGCGGGTTGCAGTCGCGAATGGTCTCCGACCAGGAACAGATCCTCGACCCCCAGCGGGGCCAGATCTTCGACCACCACGCCGTCATCTACGAATACCCGAACGAACGGCGGCACTTCCACTACTGCCGCCAGGTCAAAAATTCGCACAACGACCAGACCACGCACGTATTCGGCACCAAGGGCGTCTGCATTCTGGAGCGGGGCGTCATCCACGACCTGGCCGGCAAGGAGGTATGGCGGTACCGCGGCGAGAAGCCGGACCCGTACCAGGTCGAGCACGACGTGCTGTTCGCGGCCATCCGCAACGGCAAGCCGGTCAACCAGGGGGACTACGTGGCCCGGACCACGATGATCGCCATCATGGGCCGGATGGCGGACTACACCGGCCAGCGGGTGACGTGGGAGCAGGCGTTCAATTCAAAGCAGGACTTGTCGCCGCCGCGGTACGAGTGGGGCCCGCTGCCGACGCCGAAGATGGCCATCCCGGGGACGACGAAGGTGGTGTGATCTTCGCGCTCGCCGCGTTGAGGGAATTGATGACCGAACCTCTATTCCCGATCAAACCACGGCAGACAAGCGCGCCGACTGCCGTGATGGTGATCGAACCGTACTGGCATGACGGTGCGTGGGTCTTTGACGACCCAACGGTCGGCTTGGTCCGTGAGCCGTTCGTAGCCGGCGTGACGGAGATGATCGACCGCTTGGCAGTGAGCATCTCGGACGCGGCCGACGGGTTCCGACTCAAATTCGCGGTCGAACCGTTCGAGGGGTATCAGACCGCTCTGACCTGGGTGCGTGCGGATGCGGTCGAGGGGAATTGGTATCGGGCGGACGAGACCGGCGATGAGGGCTGGCTCTGTCCCGCGCTGTTCTGCTACTTTCCCTCCCCGCCGCCCAAGATCTACGTGCGCGCCGAACCCAAGCAGACAATGAAGGAGTGATCTGATGGCGAATTGCCGAACAGTGGCGTTGATCGCCGTGGTTTGTCTGGTCCTCGCTGCAACTTTTCCCGCCGTCGCCGCCGACCCGCCAGCCGGCCAGGCGATCGAACTGTTCAACGGCCATGACCTGTCCGGCTGGGTGAACGTCAACTGCGCCCCCGACACGTTCGCCGCCCGCGATGGGGAGATTGTCACCACCGGCAAGCCGCGGGGCTTCCTCCGCACCGACCGCATGTACGAGAACTACGTTCTCGAGCTGGACTGGAAGCACGTCGCCAAGAACGGCAACTCCGGCCTGTTCGTCCACGCCGACGCCCTGCCGCAGGTCGGTGCCCCGTACCCGTACGCCGTCGAGGTCCAGGTCATGGACGGCGACCACGGCAGCATGTTCGGCATCCGCGGCATGACGGCCACGCCGGTCAACAAGAGCGGCCGGCGGGCGATGCCGACCGAGAACCGGGCCAAGCCGGCCGGCGAGTGGAACCACTACCGGCTCACGTCCCAGGACGGGACGCTCCAGCTGGAGGTCAACGGTAAGCAGGTGACGACGCTCAAGGATTGCAGCCACGTCAAGGGGTACGTCGCCCTGGAGGCGGAGCTGGGCGAGTGCCACTTCCGCAACATCCGGCTGACGCCGCGGCCGTCGTCGAACCCGCCGGCCGAGAAGGTGGCGATGGCGGACGAGGGGTTCACGTCGATCTTCGACGGCCTCAACTTCGCCGGCTGGAACTACCGCGACGGGCACAAGGGCCACTGGACGGCCAAGGACGGCGTCATCCACTACGACGGCAAGGCCACGGGCCCGCGCAAGGACCGCGACCTGTGGACCGAGAAGGAGTACGGCGACTTCGTGCTCGTCGCCGACTGGCGGCTGCCGAGCGAGCCGAAGATGAAGCCGCACCCCATCGTCCTGCCCAACGGTGACTTCGTCTTCGACGAGAACGGCAAGCGGAAGACGACTCCCAAGCTCGACGCCGGCGACAGCGGCATCTACCTCCGCGGCAGCGACAAGGCGCAGCTCAACATCTGGAGCCAGGACCTCGGCTCGGGCGAGATCAACGGCTACCGCACCGACAAGTCGATGCCGGCCGACGTCCGCAAGGCGTGCATTCCGCTGAAGAAGGCGGACAAGAAGTTCGGCGAGTGGAACCGGTTCGTGGCGACCGTCCGCGGCGACCGGGTGACGTGCGTGCTCAACGGCGAGCTGGTGATCGACAACGCCCGCCTGCCGGGGATGCCGGCGAAGGGGCCGATCGGGTTGCAGCACCACGGGGACCCGGTGGAGTTCCGGAACCTGTTCGTCAAGGAATTGAAGTAACCCCGGTTAGCCGCGACGCGGAGCGGAGCGCGGATTGATAGTTCCGCGCTCCGCTCCGCGTCGTGGCTAACCACTGGAGTTTGCTGTGCTCCTCTTCCTCGACTCCGCCCACACCCACGAGATCAAGCACGCCCTGGAGGTCTGGGACGCCGACGGGTTCACCACCAACCCCCGCCACGTCCAGGCGTCCGGCAAGCCGCGGCTGCGGGTCTTCGCCGAGATAGCAGACATGGTCGCCGGCACCGACAAGCCGGTCAGCGTCGAGGTCGATCCGCGGCTGGCCGACTGGGAGAAGATCGTGGACGACGGGGTGGCCCTGGCGGCCATGTCGCCGAACTTTGTCGTCAAGGTCGGGGCGAGCGAGCCCGGGTTCCGGGCGGTTCGGGAGCTGACGGCCCGCGGGGTGAAGACGAACGTGACGCTGGTGTTCTCGGCCGCCCAGGCGTGGCACGCCGCCCGGAGCGGGGCGGCGTACGTCAGCCCGTTCCTCGGCTGGAAGGAGCAGCACGGCGACGACGCGACGGCCCTGACCTGCGAGGTGCTGACGGTCTTGCGGAACTTCGGTTACTCGACGAAGGTGATCGCCGCCGCAATCCGCAACGCCCGGCAGTTGGCCCTGGCGGCGATGGCCGGGGCGCACTGCGCCACGGCCGGGTTCGCCGTGTACCAGGACAGCTTTCGCCACCCGTACACGACGATGGGCGAGGAGCTGTTCGGTGACGCCTGGGACGCGACCACCGCGGACGTTCCGGCCCGCGGTTCGTAGGGTGGGTCGAGGGAGCGGAGCGACCGAGGCCCACCGAGAAGGGGGCTCGCTCTCTGCGGCGGTGGGGGGG
>DASXAN010000957.1:0-5998 GCA_036406755.1 Gemmataceae bacterium | reverse complement strand
GAGGCTCCTGCCGAGCCGGCCGCGCCCCCGGCTCGGCAGGAGCCTCGCCCTCCCGGCGATTGCCTGCTGCCTGCTCCTGGGCTGCTACCGCCAGGAGATGGCCCGGCAGCCGAAGTACCACTGGCCCGACATGCCCAGCGGTTTCTTCCCCGACGGCCACGCCAACCGGCCGATCGAGCCGGACACCGTCGCCCGCGGCCAGCTCCGCGACGACGCCCTGCGGTTCACCGGCCAAACCGGCCCGGGCAAGGCCGACGCGCCGGACTACGCCACCGAGTTCCCGTACCCGGTGGATGCCCGGATGCTCAAGCGCGGCCAGGAGCGGTTCAACATCTACTGCGCCGTCTGTCACGGCCGGACCGGCTACGGGGACGGCCAGGTGGTGCAGCGCGGCTACGCCAAGCCGCCGAACTACCACGACAAGCGGCTGCGGGAGATGCCGGTCGGGAGGTTCTTCCAGGTCATCACCCGCGGGTACGGGGCCATGCCCGACTACGCCGAGCAGATTCCGGTGGACGACCGGTGGGCGATCATCGCCTACGTCCGCGTACTCCAGTACAGCCAGGACGTCCCCGCGGCCGAGTTGACCGACGCCGACCGGGACGAACTGCGCAAGGCGTCGGAGGCCAAGGCCAAACCGGAGGGCGACCGTGGCCACTGACGCCGTGACGTTCGACGCGGCCGCGGTCCGCCGCTACCAGCGGACGGCCGTGATCGCCGGCGCGGTCGGGCTGGTGCTGTGCGCCCTCGGCTGGCTGGTCACGCCGGACCACTTCTTCCGGTCGTACCTGTGGGCGTACTGCTTCTTCCTCGGCATCGCCCTCGGGTCGTTGGTGCTGAACATGCTCCAGTTCCAGACCGGCGGCGTCTGGGGGCTGGTCATCCGCCGCATTTTGGAAGCATCGACGCGGACGCTGCCGGTCCTGGCGTTGCTGTTCCTGCCGATCGTCGCCGGGTTCCTGATCCCGGCCCGCGGCGCGGGCGAAGGATCCGCCGGCCAGGGCGACCCGCAAGCGGGTACCCGGCCGGCCATCAGCGGCATCTACATCTGGGCCGACCCGGCGGTCCTCGAGACGGATCACGCCCTGGAATTCAAGGCCCGCTACTACCTGAACGTCCCGTTCTTCCTCGCCCGGGCGGCGGTGTGCTTCGCCGTCTGGCTCCTGTTCATGTACCTGGTCGACCGCTCGTCCGTCGCGCTGGACCGGCCCGACGTCGGCGACACGGAGCCGCGGCACCTGCGGAAGATCAGCGGCGCCGGGCTGGTGCTCTACGGAATCACCGTCACCGTCATGGCCATCGACTGGATCATGTCGCTGGAGCCGCACTGGGTGTCGAGTATCTTCGGCCCGCTCGTCGGCATCGGGCAGGTGCTCAACGCCCTGTCGTTCACCGTCATCGTGCTGGTGCTGGCGTCGGACCGGCCGCCGCTGTCCGAGGTCGTCGGCCGGCCGATCCTCCGCGACCTGGGCGGCCTGATGCTGACGTTCGTGATGGTCTGGGCGTACCTGAGCTTCTCACAACTGCTCCTGATCTGGAGCGGCAACCTGCCGTCGGAGATCCCATACTACCTCCGCCGCACCCAGGGCGGGTGGCAGGTGTTCGCCGTCGCCCTGGCCCTCTTCCACTTCGCACTGCCGTTCCTGCTCCTGCTCAGCTTCGACGTCAAGCGGAACCGGAAGACGCTGCTCCAGGTGGCCGCCATCCTTCTGGCGATGCGGGCCGTGGACCTGTACTGGCTCATCATGCCCGCCCACCCGGGCGAGGCCGGCCTGGGGTTCGCCCCGTTTGTGCCGGGCTGGACCGACCTCGTCGCCCCGGTCGCGATCGGCGGCATCTGGCTGGCGGCGTTCCTCGGGCAGCTCCAGCGGCGGCCGCTGATGCCGACCTACGACCCGCGCCTGGCGGAGGCCGTCCACCATGAGTGAGTCCGACCGCAACATCCCGGCCATCGCGCCGACACCGCCGGGCCCCCCGCCGGCCGACGGCCAGCCGCGGAACCCGACCGTCGCCTACGAGCGGACGGACGTGAACACCCGGGCCGTCGTCTGGTTCGCCACGGCGCTGGCCGGTTCGATCGCCGTCATTCTGGCCGTGCTGGTCGGCCTGTACTGGATGTTCTACCGCGACGAGGAACGGGAGAAGCAGTCCGACTTCCCGGTGGCCCGGGACGTCCGCCGGCAGGCCCGCACGAGGGACCCGGGGCTGCTGATGCCGCCGTCGCCGCGGCTGGAGGGGATCGCGCCGGTGTCACCCGAACACATCCCCGGCCGGATGCGGCCGGCGGACGACCTGGAGCAGCACGACGTCGGCCGGTTCCGCGTCGGCGCGGCGCACCTCCTCTACGAGGAGCAGGAGCGCGTCCTGCGTTCATGGGCCTGGGCGGACGCGGACCACACCGCGGCCCGCATCCCGATTGACGAGGCGATGGCCCGCTTGCTCGCCAAGCCGGGGGACCATCTGAAGGCGCGGGCGGCCGACCGGGCGTCCGGGCGCGACGAACTCTCCGAGCAGCCCAGCCGGGCCAGTTCCGGCCGCACCCCGCGGGAGGGAAGCAAGTGACCGCCACGGCCTTCCTGGCCCTGACACTCGCCGCCGGGCCGCTGCCGGAGCCCGGCGGGCCGCCATCCACCGCCGTGCCGGCCGCGGTCGCCGACCTGGCATTCGACCAGAAGCTCGGCTCGCAGGTGCCGCTCGACGCCACCTTCCGCGACGAACAGGGCCGCGAGGTCAGGCTCGATCAATTCGTCGCCAAACGGCCGGTCGTGCTCGTGCTCGCCTACCTCCGCTGCCCCCAGTTGTGCACGCTCGTCCTGAACGGGCTGCTCGACGGCCTCAAGGGCGTGCCGCTGCGGCCGGGGGAGGACTTCGAGGTCGTGACGATTAGCTTCGACCCGCGGGAGACGCCCGAGCTGGCCGCGGCGAAGAAGGCCCACTATCTCGCCGGCTACGGCCGGCCGGGCGCGGAGAACGCCTGGCACTTCCTGACCGGCGACAAGGGCCAGATCGACCGCGTCGCCGGGGCGATCGGCTTCCGCTACGCCTTCGACGCCGAGCACGACCGGTACAGCCACCCGAGCGGGGTCGTGGTACTGACACCGCAGGGCCGGGTGTCGCGATACCTGTTCGGCATCCGCTTCTTGTCCCGCGACCTGAAGCTCGGCCTGGTCGAGGCGTCCGAGGGGCGCATCGGGTCGGTCGTGGACCAGCTGCTGTTGTTCTGCTTCCACTACGACCGGGAGACCGGCAAGTACTCGTTCGCGATCATCAACGCCGTCCGTGCGGCCGCGGCGCTGACCGTGCTGGCGCTGGGCGTGATGCTGGTCCGGCTGTGGTGGCGTGAGTCCCGGCGGCCGACGCCCCAACCGGAGGCGACCCCGTGACGACGCTCGCCGACGTCGGACTGTTCCCGGACCAGGGGTCGACTGTGGCCCCCCGCGTCGACCACGTTTACTACTTCATCGTCGGCATCACGGTCGCCATCAGCACGGCGGTGGCCGTGCTCGTCATTTACTTCGCCATCAAGTACCGCCGGCGGGGCGACGAGATCCCCCGGCCGATCGTCGGCTCACTGGTCCTGGAAACGATCTGGACGGTCATCCCGCTCGGCATCGCCCTGGTCATGTTCGCCTGGAGCGCCCGGCTGTACATGTACATGACGACGCCGCCGGAGGATGCCGTGGAGGTGTACGTGGTCGGCCGGCAGTGGATGTGGAAGTTGCAACACCCGGACGGCCAAAGGGAGATCAACGAACTGCACGTGCCGGTCGGCACGCCGGTCAAGCTGACGCTCACGTCCGAGGACGTCATCCACAGCTTCTTCATCCCCGACTTCCGCGTCAAGCAGGACGCCGTCCCGGGCCGGTACACGTTCCTCTGGTTCCAGGCGGCCAGGCCGGGCCGGTATCGCCTCTACTGTGCCGA
Organism: Gemmataceae bacterium; assembly: GCA_036406755.1. GTDB lineage: Bacteria > Planctomycetota > Planctomycetia > Gemmatales > Gemmataceae > DASXAN01. The sequence goes on along the minus strand of DASXAN010000957.1, from coordinate 2,074 downwards.
GTACTGCGGCACCGATCACTCGCGGATGATCGGCTGGGTCGTGGCCGAGGACCCGGCCGACCACCAGCAGTGGCTGTCCAGCCGGGCCGACCTGTCGCTCGCCCAGCGGGGTCGGCGACGGTTCCTTCAGTACCAGTGCGTCACCTGCCACACCGGCACCAGCGACGCCCGGGCCCCGAACCTGGAAGGCGTCTACAACCGGCGAGTCCACCTGGCCGACGGGCGGACGGTGGTCGCCGACGAGAACTACGTGCGGGAGTCGATCCTGAACCCGCGGGCCAAGGTGGTCGCCGGGTTCGAGCCGATCATGCCGACGTTCCAGGGGCGGATGCCCGAGGACGACCTGCTCGAACTGCTGGCCTTCATCAAGGCGCTGCCGCCGGGCGGGACGCCGACCCGCAACGAGGAGTCGGTCGCCCCCCAATCCGACCCGAAGGCCGACAAAGCCAAGCCGTTCACGGAGAAATGATGCTGTCTGTGGCCGGCCTCTGAGAGGCCGGAAGGCCGGGGTCTCAGACCCCGGCTACAGGGACTATGAAATGACCACCGCCGTCGTCGAACCGACCCCCCAGGCCCGCGAGCCGCGGCCGGACACCCGCGTGGACTACCTGAACGTCAGCTTCGGGTGGAAGTCGTGGCTGTTCACCACCGACCACAAGCGGATCGCCCTGCTCTACCTGGTCGTCGTCACCATCATGTTCTTCGTCGGCGGGGCGTACGCCGTCCTCATCCGCCTGCACCTGACCACGCCGACGGGCACGCTGGTCGAACCGGACACCTACAACAAGCTGTTCAGCGCCCACGGCATCGTCATGGTGTTCTTCTTCCTGATCCCGTCGATCCCGGCGACCCTCGGCAACTTCCTGGTGCCGATGATGATCGGGGCCAAGGACCTGGCGTTCCCCAAACTCAACCTGCTCAGCTGGTACGTCTACGTCGTCGCGGCGACTCTCGTCATTTGGGGCCTGCTGTCCGGCGGCGTCGATACCGGCTGGACGTTTTACCCGCCGTACAGCACCCGGTCGGCCCACACCGGGGTCACGCCCATTGCCGTCGGGGTGCTGATCGCGGGCTTCTCGTCCATCCTGACGGCCCTGAACTTCATCGTCACCATCCACCGGATGCGGGCGCCGGGGCTGAGCTGGTTCCGGCTGCCGCTGTTCCTGTGGTCCACCTACGCCACCAGCCTCGTCATCATGCTCGGCACGCCGGTGATCGCCGCCACGTTGCTGCTGGTGGCGGTGGAGCGGGTGCTCAACTGGCCGATCTTCGACCCGGCCGGCGGCGGCGACCCGGTCCTGTTCCAGCACCTGTTCTGGTTCTACTCGCACCCGGCCGTGTACATCATGATCCTGCCGTCGATGGGGGTCGTGAGCGAACTGATCACCACCTTCTCCCGCAAGACGATTTTCGGCTACGGGTTCGTGGCGTTCTCGTCGCTGGCCATCGCCGTGTTCGGCTTCCTGGTCTGGGGCCACCACATGTTCGTGGCCGGCCAGTCCGTCTACGCGGCCCTGGTGTTTTCCCTCCTCAGTTACGTGGTCGCCATCCCGTCGGCCATCAAGGTGTTCAACTGGACGGCGACGCTGTACAAGGGGTCGATCTCCTGGCAGACGCCGATGCTATACGCCCTGGGCTTCCTGGCCCTGTTCTCGATCGGCGGGCTGACCGGGCTGGTGCTGGCGGCCACCTCCGTGGACGTGCACGTGACCGACACTTATTTCATCGTCGCCCACTTCCATTACATCATGGTCGGCGGGGCGATCATGGGTTACCTGGGCGGGCTGCACTACTGGTGGCCGAAGATGACCGGCCGCCTGTACCCGGAGGGCTGGGCCAAGGCGGCCGCGCTCATCATCTTCGTCGGCTTCAACCTCACCTTCTTCCCGCAGTTCCTGGCCGGCTACACCGGCATGCAGCGGCGGGTGGCCGTCTACGACGAGCGGTTCCAGGTGCTCAACGTCATGTCCAGCGCCGGGGCGTCGATCCTCGGCGTCGGCTACCTGCTGCCGTTCACCTACCTGCTGTGGTCCCTGAAGTACGCCAAGGAGGCCGGGCCGAACCCGTGGGGGGC
>DASXAN010000956.1:0-4145 GCA_036406755.1 Gemmataceae bacterium | reverse complement strand
CCGGAAGACGGAGTTGCTGGCCGAATTCCCGCGGCTCGGGGCCGAGGTGCCCGAATACGAGGACGAGTCCATCCGGGAAGTGCTGGAGCACCCGTACCGGATCATTTACCGCGTCCGCGGGGACCAGGCTGAAGTCCTTTCAGTCGTCCACGGTGCCCGGCAGTTGCCACCGAATCCGCCCGGCGGCGGGTAAACCGGCCGCCGGGCGGGTCGAGCCATATCAAGAACACCGACCCACCCGCCGCCCGCCCCGTGAGCCCACCGTGCCCACCGACGACGACCCGATCATCCGCCGCGCCCTCGCCGCCGCCCGCGACACCAAGGCCCTCCGCGTCGGCCGCGGCGCCCGCCACGCCGCCGGCGAGCTGTTCGCCGAGCAGTTCGGCACCGCCCCGGCCGTCGTCGTTGCCGACCCGGCCGAGTTCGCCGCCGCCGGCGGCGACGTGATCGATGCCCTCCGCCGGGCCGGCATCGCTTGCGGCGAGCCGGTCGTCCTCGACGCCCCCGATCTGTATGCCGAGTACCGATTCGTCGAAGTCCTCCACCGGGCGCTGGCGGACCGGCCGGGCGTCCCGGTCGCCGTCGGCTCCGGCACGGTCAACGACCTGACGAAGCTCACCGCCCACCAGCTCGGCCGGCCGTACATGGTGGTGGCGACGGCCGCGTCGATGGACGGGTACACGGCGTTCGGGGCGTCGATCACCCGCGGCGGGCTCAAGCAGACGTTCGCCTGCCCGGCCCCGGCGGCGGTGCTGGCCGACTTGGACGTGATTGCCGCCGCCCCGCCGGAACTGAACGCCGCCGGCTACGCCGACATGCTGGCGAAGGTGACGGCCGGGGCCGACTGGCTGCTGGCCGACGCGCTGGGCGTCGAGCCGGTGGACGCGCACGCCTGGGGGACGGTCCAGGCCCGACTGCGGGAGTCGGTCGCCGACCCGGCCGGCGTCCGCCGCGGCGACCCGGACACCCTCCGCCGGCTGACGGTCGGGCTGATGCTCGGCGGGTTCGCCATGCAGGCGGCCCGGTCCAGCCGGCCGGCGTCCGGGGCCGAGCACCAGTTCAGCCACCTTTGGGACATGCAGCACCACACCCACGACGGGGCGGCCCCGTCGCACGGGTTCAAGGTCGGCATCGGCACGCTGGCGTCGGCGGCGCTGTACGAGCAGTTGCTGGGTCGGGACTTCACCAACTTCGATGTCGAACGGGCGGTGCGCGACTGGCCACCGCCGGAGGTTGACGTTTCGCGCGCGGCCGCCGCCCTCGGCGACCTGGCCGACCTGGCGGCGGAGGAACTCTGCGCCAAGCACCCGTCGGCGGACGCCCTCCGCGCTCAGCTCACCCGCCTCCGCGACGGCTGGCCGGAGCAGCGGGCGCGACTGACCCGGCAGCTGATCCCGTTCGCCGAACTCGGCGACATGCTCCGGGCCGCCGGGGCACCGTCGGAGCCGGAGCAGATCGGCATCAGCCGCGACCGACTCCGCGACAGCTTTGAGCCGGCGTACGCCATCCGCCGGCGGTTCACGGTGCTCGACCTCGCCCGCCGGAGCGGGTTGCTCGGCGAGTGCCTGGGGCGTATCTTCGGCCCGGGTGGCCCGTGGCCGGTGTAGGGTGGGTCGAGGAGCCGGAGGCGACGCAGGCCCACCGAAGCAGGCGTTGTTGGTCCGAGCCCGAGCGCCAGCGAGGCATCCTCGCTGGCGCTCGGGCTCGGACGGACACTGCCGAAATGGCGGTCAAGACGGTCCCTGCCAGAATGGCGGGCAAGGCGACCAAGAATACCAAGAAGACCGTTTCTGGGTGTTCGGGGAAAACGGTGTTCTTGACCGGATTTCGCGCTGGGCAGGAATTTGCGGTGGCATCGGTGGGCCTCGGTCGCTCCGCTCCCTCGACCCACCCTACGGAAGGCGAACTCATGGGCGAACGACCGACGGCGATGAGCCCGGAAGTCGCGCGCGACTTCCGCCGCTGGCAGTACCGCATCCTCGTCGCCGCCCTGATCGGCTACGCCCTGTTCTACTTCGTCCGGCAGAACCTGAGCGTGGCGATGCCGGCGATGGAGAAGGATCTCGGCGTCACCAAGACCGACCTGGGCCTGTTCATCACCCTGCACATGGTGCTGTACGGGGTGTCGAAGTTCGTCAACGGCATGTTCGTGGACCGGCTCAACGCCCGCTGGTTCATGGCCGGCGGCCTGGCCGTGTCCGCCCTGCTGAACGTCGCCTTCGGGTTCAACTCAACGGCCCTGGCCCTGGGCACCATCTGGGCGCTCAACGGCTGGTTCCAGGGGCTCGGGTTCCCGCCGTGCGCGCGGCTCATGACGCACTGGTTCCCGCCGCGGGAGCTGGCGACCAAGATGAGCATCTGGAACGTCTCGCACTCGCTCGGGGCCGGGCTCATCATCGTCCTGTGCGGCTACCTGGTCGTCTGGGACTGGCGGCTGTGCTTCTTCGTCCCGGCCGGGCTGGCTCTGGCGGGGGCCGTGTATCTGGCCGTCACCCTGCGGGACACGCCGGAGTCGGTCGGGCTGCCCGAGGTCGAGGGAACCACCCCCGCGGCCGGTTCCGACGACCCGGCCGACGAGCCGGTCGGCCTGTGGCCGACGCTGGCCCGGTACGTCTTCTCGAACCCGTACATCTGGTTGGTGTCGGTGGCCAACTTCTTCGTCTACGTCGTCCGGTTCGGGCTGATCACCTGGGGGCCGACGTTCCTCCAGGAGGCGCGGCACCTGAGCAAGATCCAGTCCGGGTGGGTGGTCGGCGGGATCGAGTTCGGCGGCGGCATCCTCGGCATGGTGTCGTGCGGCTGGCTGACCGACCGGGTGTTCGGCGGCCGCGGGGCGCGGACCTGCCTGTTCTACATGCTCCTGTGCGCCGCCTGCCTGATCGCTTTCCGGTCGCTGCCGGTCGGGTCGTCGTTTGTCGTGGAGGCGGCCCTGCTACTCGGGGCCGGGTTCGCCATGTACGGCCCGCAGGCGCTGATCGGCATCATCGGGGCCAACCTGGGGACGAAGAAGGCGGCCGCCACGGCCGGCGGGTTCACGGGAATGTTCGGCTACTTCAGCGCCCCGGTGGCCGGGTGGGGTGTCGGCGCCCTCGTCACCCGGCACGGGTGGGACGCCGGGTACGGCCTGTTCATCGCCTCGGCCATCGCCGGCGCCGTCGTGTTCGCGTTCTGCTGGAAGGCCCCGGCCCACGGATACAAGTCGTGACCACGCCCGACCTGGCGCGCACCCGCCACGTCGTCCTTGACCTGGACGGCACCCTGTACCGCGGCGGCCGGCTGTTCCCGGCCACGCTGCCGTTCCTCGGCCGCCTCCGCCGGCTCGGCGTCGGGGCCACGTTCCTCACCAACAACACCTCCCAGAGCAAGGCCGACTACGTCGCCAAGCTCCGCAAGCTCGGCATCGCCGCGGGCGAGGGCGACATCTACACCCCGGCCGATTCGACCATCACCTACCTCCGCGACCGCCTGCCCGGCGTGCGCGCGCTGGCGGTCCTGGGCACGCCGTCGCTGTGCCGGCACTTCGAGCAGGCCGGGTTCGCCGTCGGCTGGGACGCGCCGCAGGCGGTCGTCGTCGGGTTCGACATGACGCTGACCTATGAGCGGCTGTGCAAGGCGGCGTACTGGATCAGTCAGGGGCTGCCGTACATCGCCACCCACCCGGACCGCGTCTGCCCGACGGACGAGCCCACCGTCCTGGTGGACTGCGGCTCAATCTGCGCCTGCCTGACGGCCGCGACCGGGCGGGAGCCGGTGGTGCTGGGCAAGCCGGACCCGGGCATCCTGCTGGACCTGGCCGGCCGGCTGGGGCGGGCCCCGGCCGAGCTGGCGATGGTCGGTGACCGGCTGTACACGGACGTGGCGATGGCGAAGGCGGCCGGCGTGCCGGCGGTGCTGGTGCTGACCGGGGAGGCGACGGCGGCGGACGTGGCCGGGGCGGCGGCGCCGCCGGACCTGGTGGTGGCCGACGTCGGCGAGTTCGGCGAGCGGTTGGAGCGGGCGCGGGCGGGCGGCGGGGTGACACAGTGAGCCCGCAGCGCCAGCAAGCGCCCTTGCTGGCGCTGCGGGCTCGGCGCGGCGGGCTCACGCCGTCGGGGTTATAGCAGCGCCTGAACTTCTTCGTCCGTCAGCGGCGTGTCGAACGCGCA
>DASXAN010000955.1:0-8309 GCA_036406755.1 Gemmataceae bacterium | reverse complement strand
GATGTTCGGGTGGTCCATCAGGGCCAGGGCCTGCCGCTCGGCCTCGAACCGGGCGACCACCTGCTTGGAGTCCATACCCGGCTTGATCAGCTTCAGGGCGACCAGCCGCTTGACCGGCTCGGTCTGCTGGGCCATCCACACCGCCCCCATGCCGCCCTCGCCGATCGGCTCGACGAGCCTGTACGGGCCGACGACCGCGCCGGACTCCTCCGCCGGGGAAGCGTGGTCGATCGTCGGGGCGGTCCGGAAGAGGGGCTTCTCCAGCAGGCTGCCGGCCTGTTCGTGGGACCGGATCAGCGCCTCGACCTGCGCCCGCAACTCGGGGTTACCCGCGCACGCGGCGTCCAGGTAAGCGGCCCGCTCGCCGGCGGGCTTCTCCACCGCGACCAGGAAGATCTCCTCGACCGTCATCGGCCGCCCTCCGCAATGTGGACCGCCCCGCTACCGGTCAATGCGACGGCGGGGAGCGGCGCGCTCCAGCCCGGGATGAAGATTTCCAAGATTATCAGACCGGCTCGCCGCCGGCCATCTGCTGGTGCAGCCAGGCGCGGGCGAAGGTCCAGTACCGGTGGGCCGTGACGCGGGAGATCCCGAGCGCCTCGGCCGCCTGCTCGATGGTCAGCCCGGCGAAGTACCGGAGCGTGACGAGCCGGGCCTTGACCGGGTCGAGTTGTTCCAGACGGGCGAGTGCCTCGTCCAGAGCGATGAGGTCGTCCGGGGGCAGGCGGGTCGGCAGTTCGGCGAGTTCGACCTCGACCCGCTCGTGGCCACCCCCGTGCTTGAGGCGGTTCTTGCGGCGGGCGGATTCCACCACGATGCGGCGCATGGCCTCGGCGGCGGCGGCGAAGAAGTGCCCGCGCGAGTCCCACGCCCGCTCGCCCCCGCCCACCAGGCGGAGGTAGGCTTCGTGAACCAGCGCGGTGGCCTGGAGGGTCTGGCCCGGCTTCTCGGCGGCCAGGCGCGCGGCAGCGAGCTTGCGCAGCTCGCCGTAGACGAGCGGGAGTAACTCCGCGGCGGCCTTCGGATCGCCTGCGGCCGCGGCATCGAGGATGCGGGTGACGTCGGACATGCTGCGAGCATAACCGGTCGGAGCGGCGACGCAACTGCTTGCCGGCCGCCATGCACATCGGACGTCGGCCCGCCCGTTACGTGGCCGCGTCCGCCCCGGGGTGCTTCATCACGGCCAGGGCGTGGCGAACGGGAGCGAGAGGGTGGCGGAGTTCGTGGGCACTCGTCGCCACGCAGACCGGGCGCCAGGCGATGCCGGGCCGGCGGGGGCTTTACTTGGCGGTAAGGACCCCGCCGGCCGTTTGTTGAGTCGTGCTCAATCGTCATTCAGAATCGTGCCGAGGCCGCGGCTCTTGGTGAACAGCGCGTTGCTGCTGAGCCCGAACAGGTCGAGGTAGAACGTCTCGTTCGACTCCCGCTTGTTGTCGCCCTTGACTTCGATCGTAACGGTCTTCGTCGTCTCGCCGGGGGCGAAGGTCAGCGTGCCGGTCCGGGCGACGTAGTCGCCATTGCTCGTCGTGGCCGTGCCGTTCACCGTCCGGAAGGACGTGGTCACGGCCTGATCGTAGGCGGCCGAGAGCGTGACCGTGAAGGTGAACAGCGCCGTTTTGCCATTCTTGCCTTCCGCCTTCGTCACGTCGCTGATGCTGACGCGCGGCTCGTCGTCGAGGATGGTGCCCACCCCCTGGCCGTCAATGATGATCGCGTTCGTCGGGCTGCTGAGGGTGACGACGAAGGCCTCGTTCGGCTCGCCGACGCGGTCGCCGAGGACGGGAACGGTGATGGTCTTGGTCGTCTCGCCGGGGGCGAAGGTCAGGGTGCCGGAGGCGGCCTGGTAGTCGCTGCCGGCCGTGGCGGTGCCGTTACCGGTCGCGTAGGCGACGGTGACCGGCTGGCTGCTGGCGGTGGACAGGGTGACGGTGAAGGTGGCCGTGCGGGTCCCGGTGTTGCCTTCCGTCACCGCGGGTGGGTCGGCGATTCTCAGACGGGGCGCTGGGGGCGGTGGGGGCGGCGGGGGGGTCCAGGTGCCGTCGTTGAGCAACACCGAAACGCTGTTCGAGCCGGCGTTCGCCGTCGCCACGTCCGGCCGGCCGTCGCCGTTGAAGGCGCCGACCGCGATCGCGGCGGGCGACGAGCCGGTGGCGAACGCGCCGGCGTAGCTCAGGGTGCCGTCACCATTGCCCAGCATCAGGCTGACGGTGCCGGCGTCGCCGTCGCTGGTGACGGCGTCGAGCTTGCCGTCGCCGTTGAAGTCTCCGGTTGCCACGGCCGTGTGCGCGCTGCCGTTGGCGGAATGGGGGATCGGGGAGGCGAACGTGCCGTCGCCGAGGCCGGGCAAGACATCCACGATCTGGCCGGCGACAACCAGGTCGGGGATGCCGTCGCCGGTGAGGTCGCCGACTGCCACCCCCTGGGGCGACGGGCCGGTGGCGAAGTCGTAGTCGTAGCTCAGCGTACCGTCGCCGTTGCCGATCAGCACGCTGACGGCGTCCGTGTCCTCGTTCGCCGTGACCACGTCGACCTTGCCGTCGGCGTTAAGGTCGGCGACCGCCACCCCGACTGTGGAACTGCTATAGACGTACTCGACGTCCCCGAGCGCGAAGCCGCCCAGCCCGTCACCCAGCAGCACCTGGACGAAACCGGTGTCCCACTCGGTGGGGTCAACGGAGGTGTACGCGAGGTCCATCTTGCCGTCGGCGTTGAAGTCGGCCGGCGCCAGCGAGAGCGCTCCCCACCAGAAGTCGGTATGGACGGGCGGCCGGAATGTGCCGTCGCCGTTGCCGGGCAGCACGCTCACGCCATCGGCGTTCCCCGTCGCCAGGTCGATCTTGCCGTCGTTGTTGAAGTCACTGACCACCAGCGAGCGGGGGGCCGACCCGGCGGCGAAGTGGCTCGCCGCGCCGAAACCGCCCTGACTGTTCCCGAGCAGCACACTGACGGCGTTGTCCCCGGAGTCGGCCGTCGCCAGGTCGAGCCGCCCGTCGTTGTTGAAGTCGGCCGTCGCTACCGCCTGGGGATTGGCGCCGACGGGGAAACTCGTGGCCGGGCTGAAGCTGAGCAGCGAGCGGTCTTCCAGGACTTCGAGATTCGGCCGACGCGTCGCGGCCCGGAACGAGCCCCGACGCCGGTCATGGCGTCGGCCCCGGCCCGTTGCGAGGGCGGAGCGGAGAGTCTGCAGCCAACTGTGGAATGACATGGTCGGTTCTCCCTTGTCAGGTTGGCCTGCCGTACAGCGGTTGGGACATCGCCGTCGGCGCGCAGGCCGGGCGCCGGGGCGGTGCCCGGCCGGTGGGGGGCTTGCGGACGGCACGATGCCGTCGCTGGCGGTAAGGACCCCACCGGCCGCCTTGCCTTCCTGCTCGCCTTAGAGATCGAAAATGTCGTCGTGGCTCGTCGAGGCGTGGTTCTTGAAGATCAGGGTGAGCACGTCGAAGTCGAAATCTCCAAGGTTGTAGACCCCGCCGCCGATGCCTTCACCGTCGCTGCCATCGGCACCTCCGTCGCCGCCGTTTGCATGGTTTCCTGTGACGGTGCAGCGTTCGAGTCGAAGCGAAGCGGCGGCATCGTTGAACAGGCCGCCGCCGAATCCGTTGCCGCCGTCGCCGCCATCGCCATCGCCGCCGAGGGCGTGGTTTTGGCTGATGGTGGTGTCGAAGATCGAGCCGGTGCCGCCGCTCCAGAGGCCGCCGCCCGCCCCGAGACCGGCGCTGCTGCCGAGTCCGGCGGCGCCGCCCTGCGCCCTGTTGTGACTGATAGTACTTCCCTCGACCGTGAGGACCGTCGGGGCGCCGAGGTTTGACGGGTGGGTGGATGCCGCGCCGTTGTAGAGGCCGCCACCGAAGCCGCCGCCGCCAGCGCCGCCCGTTCCACCAGCCCCTCCCTGCGCCTCGTTGTGAGTGAGCGTGCTGCCCGAGACGACGAGGACGCCCCCCAGGAGATTCGCAACGCCGCCCCCCAGGGCAGCGCCGCCGCTGCCGCCGACGGCCTGATTCTGCGTCACTGTGCTGTCGAGGAGCGTGGTCGTGCTGCCCCCGGACGGGGAGACGAAGTCGTTGATGCCATAACTCATGAGCCCGCCACCGATGGCCGCGTCGACGAAGGTGCCGGCCGTGTTGCCGTCCCCGCCGACCGCCCGGTTGTGGAGGAGCGTCACGTTGGTGAGGGTCAAGCGAACGGGGTCACCCGAGGTGTTATCTAACGAGGAGATCGCCCCGCCCACGGCCGTGCCGACTAACTGGAAGCTGGTTCCGTCCCCCCTGTTGCCGCTGCCCGCGCGGGCCTCGTTGTGCTCGAAGAGGGTGTCGGTGACCGTGGCGTCCCCGGAATTCTGCAGGCCCGCGCCGGCCGCTGTGCCGACGAAACCGTTTCCGCCGGTGCTGGTGTTGTTGGAACCGCCCAGGGCCTGGTTGCCCGTGAAGATACTTCCGATCAGGACGAGAGTCGCCCTGTCGGCATTGAAGATGCCAGCGCCGCCGGCCACGCCAACGAGGGGGCCGCCGCGGGTGGTATTGGAGCCGCCGCGGGCCAGGTTGCCCAGGAACGTACTGTTCTCCACCCGGAGGGTTCCGGCATTGTTATAGACGCCGCCGCCGCGGCCGAAGCCGTTGCCTACGCCGCGGTCCCCGGCGATGGCCGCGTTGCGGAGGAACGAGCTGTCGGTGATGGTGGCGGTCGATCCGTTCGTGGTGTCGATGGCCCCGCCGCGGGCCGGGCCACCGCCGGAGCCACCGATCGCTTGATTGGCGACGAACGTGCTGCGGCTGACCGCGAGGCGGCTGCCCAGATTGAGAATGCCGCCGCCGAACCCCTGGTTACCGGTGCCGCCGTGGGCCTGGTTTTCGGTGAACAGGGAGTCGGTGACGATGAGGGTCGCGCCGGACACATTGGCGATGGCCCCGCCCCGTCCGGTACCGCCCGGGGCGCCGACGGCCTGGTTGTCGGACAGAACAACCCGGTCGAGAGCCAGACTACTGGCGGCGTTCAGGATGCTGCCCCCGTCACCGACCCCCATCCCATCCCTGATTGTCAGCCCGTCGATTGTGACGGTCGCCCCGCCGCTGATGCTGAAGACTCGGCTCTGGTGGCTGCCGCTGACTGCGATCCGGTCGGCGGCCGGGCCGTCAATGGTCAGGTCGTCGGTGATGCTCAGTTGGCCGCTGGTCAGGGCGATCGTACCCCGCAGCCCGTGGGCGAATTCGATGGTGTCGGCGCCGGCCAGGGCGTTGGCGTCCAGGACCGCCTGGCGCAGCGAGCCGTCGCCGCTGTCGGCCAGGTTCAGGACCGTGAAGGTGCTGGGCACGGTCCGATCTTCGAGCAGTTCCACGCGAGGTGCGAAGCGCTGCGGTGCTCGGCGCTCTCCACGGGTTGAGCGTGTGAACCAGGTGGACAACATGAGACAACCTTCTCGGTCCGCGGTAGGATGGAAAGGACATCGCGGTCGGCGCGCAGACCGGGCGCCGGGGCGGTGCCGGGCCGGTGGGGGGCTTGCTTGGCGGTAAGGACCCCACCGGCCGCTTCTTCGTCTTAACGAGTTGGTCAGGCCACCGGCCCGACCGTCATTTGTTCCTGGCTTCCAATTCAATCAACAACTTCTTGAAATCCCCCCGGTCGCGGAGGATGGTCAGATCGTCGTCCTTCTTCATGTGGGCGACGTCGTTCCATCCGGCGGCGGCGGCCTTCGTAAGCCAGGCCATCGCCTTGTCGGCGTCTTCCCTGGCCAGCCGGGCAGCGTCCGCCCCCGGCGTCTTGGCCTGCAGCGCCGCGGTCACCGCCCGGGCGCAGGCGGCGTCGTACAGGCTGGCCGCGTCCGTGGGGTTCCGCTTCTCCAGCAATTCGGCGGTGGCCCGACATCCGGCCGCGTCGGCGAGCTTCTGGTGGCACCGCAAACGCAATGTGATCGCCCACGGAAACAACCCTGGTTCGACCCCCGGCCGGTCCGCCTTGGCCAGGAGTTCGTCGATGTGGGGGAGCGCCTCGGCGGGGCGGTTGAGGACCTCGTAGAAGCGGGCCAGGTTCGCCATGCTGAGGAGTGTGTGGGGGTGGTCCGGTGGCAGGATCCGCTTCCGGGCCTCCAGCGTCTTCTTGCCCAGCTCGAGGGCATCGGCGTAGCGGTTCAGCTCCCCGTAACTGAAGGCCAGGTTGTGCATGCTCTCAAGCGTGTCGGGGTGGTCGGGGGGGAGCACCCGCTTCTGGGCCGCCAGAGTCTTCTCGAATAGGTCGAGGGCCTCGGTGTGGCGGTTCAGGAACGAGTAGCTGAGGGCCACCTTGGCCATGCTTCGAAGCGTGTCCGGGTGGTCGGGGCGGAGGACCCGCCGCCGGGCCGCCAGCGTCTCCTCGTACAGCGCGAGGGCGTCGGCGTGGCGGTTCAGGAACGAGTAGCTGAGGGCCAGACTGTGCATGCTGTTGAGCGTGTCCGGGTGGTCCCGCGGCAGGACCCGCCGCCGGGCCGCCAGCGCCTCCTCGAACAGCTTGAGCGCCTCGGCGTGGCGGTTCAGGGCCGCGTAGCAGAGGGCCAGGTTGTTGATACTCCGGAGCACGTCTGGGTGGTCGGGGGGGAGCACCCGTTTCCTGACCGCCAGGATCTCCTCATGGAGCTTGAGGGCGTCGGTGGGGCGGTTCAGGGCCCGGTAACTGGCGGCCAGATTGTTCATGCACAGGAGCGTGTCCGGGTGGTCGGGGCCGCGATGGCGCGTGAACAGGGCGCGTGCCAGCTCTTCTTGCTCGGCGGCTCGGGCGGGGTCGCCGAGGTGAGCGAACGTGCTTCCCAACGCGATCCGCAGCCGGGCCTCGACGAGCGGCTGGTCCTTGAAACTCGTCCCGAGACTCGCGAGGCTGGCCCGCACCGCGTCCCGCAAGGAGACGTCGTGTCCCAGCCCGCCGTGTTCCCCCTTCGGCCGACCGGCGGCGAAGACCTTCTCGTCGAAGAACTTCACTACCGCGTTCGCCTCGGCCTCCTTCGCCCGGGCCTCGGCGGCCGACCGAACAGCGTTTTCCTTCTGCGCTTCGGTGTCTTGTTTGGCAATTCGTTCGGCCTCCGTGGCCCGGTTGGCCCGGATCAGGCCCCACGTCGTCCCGATGATGCCTGCCACCAGCGACAGCACCAACAGACTGGCGGCCAGGACCGGCCCCCTGTTCCGCCGCACGAATTTCTTGAGCCGATAGCCCGCCGACGGCGGACACGCCTCCACTGCTTCGTCCGCCAAGTACCGCTGCACATCCATCGCAAAGCCGTTGGCGGTCTCGTAGCGGCGGTTTCTGTCCTTCTCCAGCGCCTTCATCACGATCCAGTCCAGCTCGCCGCGGACCAGCCTGGTCAGCTTCGCCGGTTCCGTGCCGCGGTTGGCGGCCAGGGTCGGCAAGCCGTCCGCCGTGCTCAGCTTCGTGCTCGGTTTCGACGGCTCCCGCTCGCGGATCACGCGGAGCATCTCCAGCATCCCGGCCTTTTCCAGCTCCTTGCGAGTGAACGGCGGGCTCCCGGCCAGCAGCTCGTACAGCAGCACGCCCAGCGCGTAGACGTCGCTGCGGGTGTCGATGTCGAGCTGGTTGACCTCCGCCTGCTCCGGCGACATGTACTCCAGCGTCCCGACGATGGTGCCGAACCCCGTCGCCAGCGTCTTCTCGGTGAGCGGCCGTCCGGCCGCCTTGGCCACGCCGAAGTCGATGACCTTCGGCACCGGTCGCCCGTCGTAGAGGGCGACCAGCACGTTCGAGGGTTTGATGTCCCGGTGGATGATGCCCTTCTGGTGGGCGTGCTGCACCGCCTGGCAGACGGGGACGAACAGCTCCAACCGCTGCCGCGGCGTCAGGCGGTGGTCGTCGCAGTACCGGGTGATGGGCACGCCCTTGACCAGGTCCATGACGAAGTACGGCCGGCCGCCGCCGGTCGTGCCGCCGTCGAGGACCCTGGCGATGTTCGGGTGGTCCATCAGGGCCAGGGCCTGCCGCTCGGCCTCGAACCGGGCGACCACCTGCTTGGAGTCCATACCCGGCTTGATGAGCTTCAGCGCCACCAGCCGCTTGACCGGCTCGGTCTGCTGGGCCATCCACACCGCCCCCATGCCGCCCTCGCCGATGGGGTCGATGAGCCTGTACGGGCCGATGACGGTGCCCGGGGATTCCGACGCCGGCTGGTCGATCGTGGGGGCGGTGCCGACCGCCGGTGGAGCTTCCAGGAAGCTGGCCTGCTCCTCGTAGGCGCGCAGCAGGACCTGAACGCGCTCGCGCAGGCCGGAATCAATCCCGCAGGCCTGGCGGAGGTATTCCGCCCGGGCATCCGCCGAGCCGATCTGCCGGGCGACGTT
>DASXAN010000954.1:0-11355 GCA_036406755.1 Gemmataceae bacterium | reverse complement strand
GACATTTCAGGCACTCGGCATGAGCACGGATCGCGCCGAGCATGCGGACGCGGCGCGGCCCCTGGGCGGCGGAGAACTCCTCGCCGGCTTGGAGCTGCGGCAATCGCTCCGCCTCGAACTCGTCGAGCTTCCGGGTCGGGGCCTCACGCAGTTCGTCCATCCGCGGCAGGTGCTTGGAGACGTAGGCGACCGGCTCCGGGTGCTTGAGCAGCGAAATCAAGTCGAGGGATTCGAATCGCCAGTGGCCAACAGACTGCCCTCCCTTGGGCTTGGGCGGAAGCCGCGTGAATCGGTGCGAGACAAATCCTGCGACGTGCCCACGATCGCGGACATAGCCGAAGCCGAGAGGGTTGAGGAAATCACCTATGCTGCTCTGGTGAAACTGCTGAAGATCATCGCGGGTTGGGCCGTACGACGGCAGATCCGGATGGCCCGCGGGCCGGGTCAGAAGGTCGCCGCTCGACACGGTCGGCCGTTCGCCGGGTTGTGGTGACTCCGGTAGGGCAAACGGCTCGGCACTTCGGATCGGATCAGCCCGGCGGATGTCGTCCGGAGAAAGGCGGCCGCGCATACGGGCCATGCCGAAACCTGGGGCGGTGACGAAGAGACGGACACATCCCTGGTGTAGGTCTTTCAACGCCTCCGTTCGGGAGTTAGCGTCATGGGCAAGCGGCGTCCACGGTCCGTCACCTTCCCATCCTTCGTTAGCGCTCATTTGAGGCGGCGAGGCTGCGCCGCGACTTTCGTAAGCTAACCGGCCGTCGAGTGATTCGACCGGATTCTGCCGTGCCAACTGCCACAACTCGACCGCCAACGGTACACCGACCACGCCGTAGCCGACGAGGAAGGCGGCCGTCAGACAGCAGACGAATGTTCGTAGACCGACCCCTGACCGCCGGCATGCTAAGACCACGAATCCCGTGAGAATGGCGTGCAGACAGTATGCCGGTAGGAATAACACACAGGGTATGAACCCGAGCGGCAGGAAGACCCACGGCAATAGACTGCCAACCCGACGCTCTTTCCGCCAGAAAAAGTAGACGCTTAGGACGAAAAGGCAGCTGGAGGCTGCCAACGATTTGTACAACATGGCCGCACCCGCGGGAAAAGTCATCGAGGCGGCACGGACGTTCACCGCAGCATCCACTTTCCCTGTGGTGCGGCGACGTGTCAACGGCCGAATCGAGTCGCCCCGGTCGGCGCCCTGTCACCGCCCTAGCGGGGCAGCGGCAGGTCGCGGCGGAGGTCGTAGGAGAAGGCGCCGAGCAAGTCGCCCTGGTCTACGCTATGACATTTCAGGCACTCGGCACGAGCCCGGATCGCGCCGAGCATGCGGACGCGGCGCGGGGCCTGGGCGGCGGAGAACTCCTCGCCGGCTAGGAGCTTCGGCAGGCGCTCCGACTCGAACTCGTCGAGCGGCCTGGTCGGAGCGTCGCGCAACTCGTCCA
Organism: Gemmataceae bacterium; assembly: GCA_036406755.1. Lineage (GTDB taxonomy): Bacteria > Planctomycetota > Planctomycetia > Gemmatales > Gemmataceae > DASXAN01. The sequence goes on along the minus strand of DASXAN010000954.1, from coordinate 9,907 downwards.
TCCGCGGCAGGTGCTTGGAGACGTAGGCGACCGGCTCCGGGTGCTTCAGCAAGGAGATCAGGTCCAGCGACTCGATCCGCCAATGGCCGTTGCCCTGGGGCTTGGTCGGGTTTGGCGGGTACTGCGTGAACCGGTGCGAGACGAAGCCGGCGACGTGGCCGCGGTCGCGGACGTAGCCGAATCCGAGCGGGTTTGCGAATTCGGCAATGCTCCCTCGGTGGAAGGTGCGGAGGGAAACGCTGCCGAGCATGGTTGTGGTTGCTGGCGCGTCGATCGGCGGATCGAGCACGAGGTCACCGCTCGACAGGGCCAGGCTCTCGCCGGGCTCGGGCGGCTGCGGCAGCGATACGGGCGCGGCATTGCGAATGGTTTCGCCCCGGGTGATGTCGGACAGGTCCGGACCGACCATGCGGACGAAGCCGAAGCCAGGGGCATTCATGAACAGGCGAAGACAGTCCTCATGCAACTCTCTGAGAACCCGTTCGCGGCGCCGACCCTGGGACCATATCAGCGATTCGTCGAAGCCTATTTCCACTGGCCCGTCCGACTTGGGTTCCGGTGCTCTGAACGAACGAACCGGCCGCTGAGTCTCATACGCCAGCTGCGGCTCAAGTGATTCGAACGGATATTGCCGAGCCGCCTGCCACAGCCCGACGGCCCGCGGTACGCCGATCGCCCCGTAGCTGATGAGGAAAGCGGCGAGCGAGCCGCAGGCGAATGGGCCGGTTCCAGCCCCCGCCCACCGACAGGCCGTCGCTACGATGCCCAACAGCAGAGCGTGCAACAAGTACGCGGGCAGCAGCACGCACAGACACGGGACGATGCCATACAGCAGGCCGAGCCAGACCTTCAGGTACGTCTTCCGGCGGTCACGGGACACCGACACGGCGTTCAGGGTGACGACGAACAACACGATGGATGCGCCGAGCGATATGTACAACATGGCCGCACCCGCGGGAAAAGTCATCGAGGCGGCACGGACGTTCACCGCAGCATCCACTTTCCCTGTGGTGCGGCGACGTGTCAACGGCCGAATCGAGTCGCCCCGGTCGGCACCCTGTCACTGCCCTAGCGGGGCAGCGGCAGGTCGCGGCGGAGGTCGTAGGAAAACGCCCCGAGCAACTCGCCCTGAGTGGCCTGATGACAATTCAGGCACTCGGCCCGGGCGCGGATCGCCCCGAGCATGCGGACGCGGTTGGCGGCCGTGGCGGCGACCACGCTCTCGCCCGCCCGGAGCCGGGGCAGCTGCTCCTGCTCGAACTCGTCCAGCTCCCGCGTGGGGGCGTCCCGCAGGTCCTCCATCCGCGGCAACCGGTCCGACAGGTAGACCTGCGGCTCGGCGTGCTTGAGTAGGCTCACCAGTTCCAGGCCGTAGACCCGCCAGCGGTAGGTCGTCCGGCCGCTGAAGGAATCGACCAGCGGGTAATTGCTGACCCGGTGCGGACGGAACCCGGCCACGTGGTCCCGATCCCGCGCGTAACCGAACCAGCGCGGGTCGAGGAAGTCGCGGAGGGAGTTGCGATGCACGTCGCGGACGTCCACGCCGGCCGGGTGCGAGTCCGTGGACACCTCCAGCGGGTCCAGCCCCTCCGACGACGGGGGCGGGCCGAACCCCGGTGCCGGCGGCGCGGGCAAGGTGTCCCGCTCCCCGGGGCTGTCGTCGTAGTGAAGGACGCGCATCGGGTCGTACATCCGGCCGACGCCGAAGCCGCTGTTGGCGATGAAGGCTGACACCGAGTCTTCGTGGAGCTGCCGCAGGACTTGGCTGCGCATGTTGGCCTGCCACACGCTTCCGCGGTCGTCATCGCCGTCGTCGGCCGCGACCGTCACCGGCCCGGCCGCACTCGGCCGGGCCGCCTCGTACGCCAGCCGGTCAGTCATCGACTCCATCGGGTAGCGGCGGGCGAGGTCGTCGAGGTCCCGCTTCACGCCGGTGCCGACGTAGGCGTAGCTGGCGACGAACGCGACGAGTGACAGGGACGAGAACACCCACGGCCGGGCGTTGGCGAGCGAACAACCTGTGGCGACCAGGGCGGTGAGCAGTGCGTGCAGCAGGTACGCCGGGAAGACCAGCAGGAGCAGGCCCGGCGGCAGGGCGAGCCAGGCGAACAGGTACACCGGCCGCGGCTTCTTCGCACACCAGATGATGGTGTTGCTGACGACGAGCAAGATGCCCGACAGGACGAGTGACGCGATGAGCATGGGACACCTCCGCGAGACGTGAGCGGAATGACGGACGAAAGACTTGCGCCTTCCACTGTCGCTCCGCCGGCGGCGGTTGTCAATGACTTGCGTCCGGTCCGCCGCGGGGTGAAAATGGAGCCGGCTTCCGCCCCCCTCGACGGGTGATCCGATGTGGCGCACCCTGGCAACCGACCTGGCCCGCGGCCTGCTCCACCTCGCCTACCCCGGCGTCTGCGCCGCCTGCACCCGGCCGACCGGCATCGCCCCCGGCGACTTCTGCCCCGACTGCCGCGCCGCCCTCGTCGCCGATCCGCACCCGACCTGCCCCCGCTGCGCCAGCACCCTCGGCCCCAACCTGCCGCCGGCGTCCGATTGCACCCGCTGCCGCGGCCAGTCGTTTGCCTTTGAGCGGGTCATCCGCCTCGGGCCGTATGAGGGTATCCGCCGCGACACCGTCCTGCGGATGAAGCACGGGCAGCATGAGGGGTTGGCCGAGGCGGCCGGCGAGCTGTGGGCGGAACACGCCCTCGGCCAGCTGAAAGCAGTCGGGGCGGGTGCGGTGGTGCCGATTCCGCTGCATTGGCGGCGGCGGTGGCGGCGGGGCTACAACCAGGCGGCCGCCCTGGCGCGGGCGGTGGCATCCACTTTGCAAGTACCGTGTCGCGAGCGCTGGTTGCGCCGGGTGCGGGCGACGCTGTTACAGACGGCCGTGGCCCTGAGCGCCCGGCGGGACAACGTCCGCGGCGCGTTCCGGGCGCCGGCCGACCCCCGGCTGCGGGGGCTCACCGTGCTCCTGGTCGATGACGTACTCACGACCGGCGGCACGGCGAACGAGGCGGCGCGGACGCTCCGCGCGGCGGGGGCGGCGCGAGTCGTCGTCGCCGTGCTGGCGCACGACTGAAAGGGAATCGACTCATCTCCATCGGACGGCCCTGCCGGCCGCACGGGTCACGGAAGATTCACGGATGCGCGAGGCGGTAGGGGATCGGCGGTTCCGGGGTTGTCGGCCGCGGCGGGTTCGGCCCGCCGCGCGATTGACGGCCCCCGAGCCGGGGGGAATAGTCTCATACAGACCCCCTGATTTGCCAGCCCGGGGCGTGTCCGCGGCCCGGCGGCGGGGGGCCGGCAGAGGGAAAGGGAGCACATGTTCCGGTTCAGTCTGGCGGCGGCGGCGGCGCTCGTCCTGTCTGCGCACGCCCCGGCCGCGACTTGGGCGGAGGGGATGTTCGAGGAGCTGGCCCACGACTTCGGCAGCGTGCCCCGCGGGCCGATGGCCACCCACCCGTACCGGCTGACCAACAACACCGGCCAGACGGTCCGCATCACCAGCGTCCGCGTCTCCTGCGGGTGCACGTCCGCCACCGCGCTTCAGGGCGTTCTCGCCCCCGGCCAGTCCACGGCCGTGCTGGCCCAGATGGACACCACCCGGTTCATCGGGCCGAAGACCGTCACCATCTACGTCCAGTTCGACCAGCCGCAGTGGGCCGAGGTCAACCTGTCGATCTCGGCCAACAGCCGCACCGACGTGGTCATCACCCCCGACACGCTGGCGTTCGGCCCGGTCCCCCGCGGCACCGGCCCGGCCCGGCAGACGACCGTCACGTTCGCCGGCGGGACGCAGCTCGTCAGCGTCGCGGCCGAGAGCAACTACGTCCACCTCGCGGCCAAGCCGGTCCGCAACACCGGCTACGACGTGGCCTACGAGGTGACCGCCACCCTCCGCCCGGACACGCCGGTCGGCAAGTGGTACACGGACGTGTGGCTGAACACGAACAACGCCGGCGCGCCCCGCATCCGGGTGCCGTTGACGGTGGACGTCGAGCCGGCCCTGAACCTCAGCCCCGCGGCGGCGGCGTTCGGGGCGGTGACGATGGGAAGTGCATCCGAGCGGCGGGTGATCCTCCGCGGCCCGCAGCCGTTCCACATCACCCAGGTCAAGGGGGCGGACGAGCAGGTGAGCGTCTCCGCCGCCGACGGCAAGGAGGCCCGCCCGGTCCACGTGCTGACGGTGAAGGTGAAGGCGGCCGGGACCGGCGACCTGTCCCGGACGCTGACGATCGTCACCGACCTGCCGGGCGACAGCACCGCCGATCTGCCGGTCAAGGCGACGGTGGTGATGCCGAAGGCGGAGTAGGGTAGCGGCCCACTTCGGGAAGCCGCTTGCGGCTTAGCGACCGACCGCTAAGCCGCAGGCGGCTTTTCAATGCGCGACCGGCTCCGGCAGGACGCCCGCCGGCAGGGCCGCCGGCGTCGCCGGCGCCGCGGCCGGGCCGTTGCAGTTCCACGGGCAGCCCCGCTGCGGCCTGTTGCACGGCGTGCAGCCCTGCTTCTCGTCGCGGTCCTGGCCGAAAATGCTCTCCCAGCAGTCCGCCGCCGGGACGTAGATGCGGTCGCCCGGCTGGAGCTGGTAGTTCGTCGTCGTGTCGCCGAGCTGGACGATCTGCGGGTAGCAGACCGGCAGCACCACCCGGCACCCGTCCGGCACGGTCGGCCGGCTGAGGATGATGTTCCCCCGCGACGCGCGGGTGTTCAGCCCGCCGGCGGCCACGATCCCGTCCAGCACCGTCTCCCGCCCTTGCAGCGGGAACGACCCCGGGGCGTTCACCTGCCCGAGCACGTAATAAACCTTGCTGTTGCGGCCGACGAGGCGGACGTTGATCATGCCGGCGTCCGGCGTCTTGGCCTGAACCACGGCCTGGACCGCCGCCTCGACCGCCTCGACCGACTTGCCGGCCACCAGCACCCGGCCGTACTCGCCAAGGTCGATCTTGCCGTCGGGCAGCACCGTCTGGTCCGGCGGCATTCGGGCCGGCGAGTCGAGCTTCACCGGCTGGACGAGCAGCACGTCGCCCGGCTCGACGATGTAGGCCGGCAGCACGGTCTTGTCGAGCTCCCGCGGGACCGGCGGCGGCATTGGCACGGTGTTGCGGATCGCCTTGGCCTCGGGCAGTAGCGGCCGGGCGTCGCCGGTGCGGAACGCCAGCGGGTTGAGGGCCGAGCACCCGGCCGCCAGGACCGTCGCGACGCCGGCCAGCCACGCCCCCTTCGCCATCCGTGCGAACATGGACCGCCCTCCGCGGGGCCGAGAATCCCCCAGGACTGGTTATCGGCAGAATCGGCAGGATGGTTGAGACTGGAAGATATGGAATAACCGGAATCTTCGGTTCGCCGCGACCCGAGTGTTCGAGGGGAGCATAGAATCGCTCCCCTCGCGGACTCGGGTCGCGGCGTCACGGGTCACGGCCCCGGCGCTTGCAGCGCCGCGGTCGGGACTGGTATCCCGGTCTGGGCGATGAAGAACCGCACGGCCGACTCCGTCAGGAACGGCACCGGGTTCACCCGGATCGACGGCGCCCGGATCGTCCCCGTCACCCGCAGGCTGATCGTCCGGTTGGACAGGTACGACGACGCCTCGTTCAGCAGCCCCAGCGGGATCGGCCCGACCGCCGGCAGGGCCAGGCCGAACGGCCGCAGCACCGCCGGGTCCAGGCCGAGTTGATTGGTGTTGGCCACCACGTTCAGGTCCAGCCGCTGCTGGAGCGTCACCGTCCCCTCGGCGAAGACGCGGGCCAGGTCGCCGACGAGGGTGAGCTGCTGGATCCGGAACACGCCGCCGCCCAGCGCCCCCCGCAGGTCGCCGGAGGAGAACTGCACGTTCGCCCCGACGCCGGGCAGGACGAACGGCATGATCTGCCGGAACACCGGCATCTGCGACGGCGTCGCCTGGGCCAGCTTCGCCTCGACCCGGGCCGACAGGTCCCGGACCGACCGCATGTTCCGCCCGCCGAAGTCCACCCGCCCGGTCGCCAGCCCGCCGACCACCCGCGTCTCCGTGTACTGGCTGAGCAGCTCGCCCACGTCGATGGCGCTGAACCGGGCCTGGCCGTCGAGTTGGGCGGACTCGCCCCACAGCAGGTTCGCCTGGCCGGTCAGCCGGCCGCGGGACGCCTGGGCCGCCGCGTCGTGCAGCCTCAGTTCGCCGCGGCGGCCGGGGGCGAACGCCCAGCCCAGCGGGAACCGCGCGTCCCGCACCGTGACGCCGAACAGCTTGCCGTAGCCCATCACCACCTGCCCCGACCCGGTCCACTCGTTCCCGAGCCGGGCGTAGAGGCGGACGTCGAGCGGCCCGTCCAGCGGCGGGGAATCGGTGAACGGGGCGAGCAGGGTGCGGGCGTCGAGCCGCTGGGCGGTGACCACGGCCGTGCTCCGCTCCGGCCAGCGGTAGTCGTACGTCAGCCGGGCGCGGAGCGACCCGCCGGCCACCTGCCCGGAAATGTCCTCGACGCGAACCGCCCCGCCGCGGACGCGGACGGTGCCGACGAGCTGGTCGGTGACCAGTCGCCTGCCCCACCGCAGGTTGGTCAGGATGAGCCGCCCGGACCCGGCCGGGTCGCGGCCGCCGGCCTGGGTGAACGTGGCGTCGAGGTCCACCCGGCCGGCGAGCGGGCGGAGGGTTTCGCTGCGGAGGGCGTCGGCCAGCCGGGCCAGTTGGACGCCGTGGATGGTGAGCCGGCCCTGCTGTGGCGGCGGTTGGCCGGCGGACGGGTTGGCGGCCGGCGGCTCGGGGTAGCGGCCGCTGAGGTCGAACGTGCCGCCGAGGGTTTCGCCCTGAAGCTTGTAGTCGGCGACGCCGTTGCGGTAGACGACGCTGGCCTTGAGCCGCTCGGCCGGGATGTTCTGCACCCGCAGCCGCTCGGCCTGGATGTTGACGTCGGCGGTGATCTCCCGCACGCCGTTGGCCCCGGCCGGCGGCAGGTTCACGACGATGGCCCCCTGCGCCTGGCCTTCGAGCTTGACCGGTGTCTGCGGCACGTCCCGGGTTAGGTTGGCCGTGTCGAGCTTGCTGAGTCTGAGGTCCACCCGCCCGCCGACGTTCGGCTTGACGGGGATGGTGGCCGTGCCGGTCAGTTGGCCGCCGTAGAGGCCGGCGGCGAAGTCGGTCAGCCGGACGCGGTCCGGGTCGGCGTCCCAGTGGAAGTCGAGCGTGCCGACGCGGAAGGAGTTGACCGCCAGCCCCTCGACGTGGGCCGTGCCGTTGCCCTGGACGGTGAAGGGCTGGAGCGTCCCGCGAGCGTCGGCCGTGATGCGGGCCTCGCCGGCGAGCCGGACCGACCGCAACTCCGGCACCACCTGCTGCCACGCCCGCAACTCGCTCGGCGGCAGTTCGACACGGGCCTGGTAGGCGTACTGACCCGAGAGGGTCAGCTGCCCCGAGGCGGTGGCCGTCGCCCCCTCCAGCTTCGCCCGCGCCTCGGCGACATGCAGCACGCCCCGGTCCAGCCGGGCCTGCACGCTGACCTCCTCGGCCGAGCGGCCGAAGGCCCGCAGCCCGCGGCCGACCAGCCGGCCGGACGCCTCCCACTTCTGGATGTCGCCCAGCGCCCCGGCCGGGGCGCGGAACTGCACCTCGCCGTCGGCCGTGCCGGCCCCGTTCGGGTCGGCGTTCGGGATCGCCCGCAGGAGCTGGCCGACGGGCAGGGCCGTCACCTTCACGTTGGCCGACAGGTCGCCGGCCGGGTCCACGCTCAATTGCGCCGTGCCCAGGACCGTGCCGCCGGGCAGCAGTTCGGTCGGCGGCGCGGCCGGCGGCGAGTTCGGCTCGTGGGCGCTCAATTCCTCCAGCCGCAGCACGCCGTTCTCGAACACCACCCGCGCCTTGACCTGTTGCAGCCATAGGTCCTCGATCCGCGCCCACGGCAGTTCGGCCGAGCCGGTGACGTGGTACGCCTTCAGGTCGCGGGCGTCGCTGAGGGGGATGGTCGCGTGGACGTTGACCGTCAGCCGGCCGTCGAGCCGGATCGGCAGCTTGAGGTCCATCTTCTGGACCAGCTCGGCGAGGCTGACGTCTTTTAGGTTGAGGTTGATGCGGATCGTTTGACCGGCGTCGTGCCCGGCCGGCGCTGGGTCGGCCTGCACGGTGACCAGCCCGGTGGCGAGGAGTTTCGCCAGTAGGGCCGACGGATCGAATCCGACCGGCGGCGCGGCCGTTGCAGTTGCAGGAACAGATGGCGTTGCCGGGTCACGGGTTTCAGCCCCGAAGGGGCGGCACAGCGTTAGCCCAGGGCGCAAGCCCTGGGTTACCGATCCGGGCCATTTCACCGGAGCCCCGGAGGGGCGACACAACGAACTGTGTCGCCCCTCCGGGGCTTTCGCCGTTTCGGTGCCGATGACCCAGGGCTTGCGCCCTGGGCTAAATTGTGCCGCCCCTTCGGGGCTAATCCCGCGACCATCAATGACTGCCCCCGGCGCGGCCGCCCCGGGGGCGTTCGTGATGTCGAACCGGTAGCCGCGCTCGTCGGGGGTCAGCTTGACCTCGATCTTCTGCGACAGGAACCCCTCGATGACGCCGCTGCCGCCGCCGCTGGTCCGCGCCCGGCCGTGGTCGATCGCCACGGTCAGGTCGGCCCGGCCGGACAGCCGCCCGTCCCACCCGGGCAGGCCCCACTTCCGCGGCAGGTCCCGCAGCGCCAGCCGCTCGGCGGCGACGTTGAACTGCAACTTCGACCCCTCGCCGCGGAAGTCCATGATCGACGTGACGACGTGCAGCGCCCCGCCGGCCACCTGCCCGCGGACGTCGGTCAGCGTCACGACGCCGTCCTCGACGACCGCCTTGCCGGCTGTGTCACGGGTGGTCAGGTCGATCGAGGGGACCTGGACGGTGGTCTTGCGCGGGGCCAGGGCGACGCGGTAGCGGACGGACGGCCCGCCGCCGGAGCCGCCGAAGTCGAGCGCCAGGTCCACCGGCGTCTCGCCGTCGAGCGACACCTGCTCCCACGTCGCCGGCGGCACGAACGGGATGCGGTGCAGCTTGTCCGGCGTGACCCGGACGTTGTCGGTGTGCAGGGTGAGCTTGAACGGGGCGTCGGCGTTGGCCCGGTCGCCGCCGATGGTCCACTGGCCCCACTCGGGGTCGTTGGCCTTGCCGTCGAGGGTGATGTGGTCGCCGTCCTTGCGGAGGGTGCCGTTGATGTTGGTGAACAGCGCGTCGGGGGAGCCGTCGCGGAGGAAGGTCACCTGCCCGTTGACGATGCGGAACTCCGGCCACGCCCGGCTCGGCCCCTCGAACGACGGCAACTTCGTCACGAGATTGTTGTCGCGGTCGAGACGGAAGACGAGCTTGGGGCCGCGGAGGGTGACGGTGCCGCCGGTCAGTTCGCCGCGGATGAGTTGCGTCAGCGACACGTCGGCGTCCACGGCCGGAACGGCGGCCCACGGCGGCGTCCCCTCAGGCGCGCCCTCCTCAAGGAACTGCAAGTCGTGCAGGCTGCTGCCGGTGATGCCGACGTCCAGCGAGCCGACGCGGACGGGGGCGCCGCCCGCGGCTTCCTGCAGCTGGGCGGCGATCTTGTTGGCCGCAAACCCTGACCGCAGGACGAGTTTCGCCGCGACGACCAGGACGACGACGAGGACGATCGCCCCGAGGCCAAGGCGGACGAGCCAGCGACGCATGGGTGAACCCTCCGGAGGACCAACCGTGAGGGGGATGCGAAACTGGTGCCGATTCTGTTGGACGCTGAATCCGCCGACCGGTACGCTGAACGTCAACCGGCAATCCAGGATACGTCAGCTATTGCCGCCTGCCTAGGCCGTATGGACACGAGGTAGCTGGTCTGGGTAAATGGCGGCCCTGGTTTTTTGGCACGGAGGGCCGGCCATGCTGCCGCGGCACGCGATCTCGGACGCCGACTGGGACCGCATCAAGGGCTTCCTGCCGGGCCAGCCC
>DASXAN010000953.1:0-1967 GCA_036406755.1 Gemmataceae bacterium | reverse complement strand
GTCGAGGCGAACGTCATGCTCGGCCAGGAGCCGGCCCGGCTCGGGTTCCTCCGCGGCGGCGAACTGCGGCGGAAGGTGCGGGACACCTTGGCCGTGCTGGAACACCCGGAGATTCGGCCGGACAGCCCGGTCGAGGGGCTTAGCCCGGCGGCACAACAGCTCGTCGAGATCGCCCGCGCTTTGCTCGTGGACGTGCGCGTCCTCGTGCTGGACGAACCGACCAGCGCCCTGACCGCGGCCGACGCCCAACGGCTGTTCGCCCTCGTCCGCCGGCTCCGCGACCGCGGCGTGACGGTCGTTTACATCAGCCACTTCCTCGAGGAGGTCGAGGCCGTCGCCGACCGGTTCACCGTCCTGCGCGACGGGTCGGCCGTCGCCACGGGGGCGGTCAAGGACTTCCACCGGGATCAGATCATTGAACAGATGGTCGGGCGGCGGCTGGACGAGCAGTACCCGCGCGTGCCGCACGAACCCGGCGAGGCGCTACTGGAGCTGAACAACGTCGCCGGCGTCGAGCTACCCCGCGGCGTCAGCCTGACGCTCCGCCGCGGCGAAGTCCTCGGCGTCGCCGGCATCCTCGGGGCCGGGCGGACGGAACTGCTGCGGGCCGTCTACGGCCTGGACCCGGTCGTGGCCGGCAAGGTCGTCGTCCGCACCGTCGGCCCGGCGAGCGACCGCGGCGGCGTCCGCGGCCGGATCGCCCAGGGCGTCGGCTACCTGAGCGAAGACCGCAAGGCCGAGGGGCTGGCCCTGGCCCAGAGCGTCGAGGACAACCTGACCTACAGCCGGCTGGGCGGCTACGGCCCGCTTGGCTGGATCGGGCTGGGTGTGCGGCGGGCCGCCGTCGAGGGCTGGCTGAAGAAGCTCGGCGTCCGCTGCGCCGGCCCGGGTCAGCCGGTCGGCCAGCTCAGCGGCGGCAACCAGCAGAAGGTCGCGATCGGCCGGCTGCTGCACCAGCAGGCCGACCTGCTCCTGCTCGACGAGCCGACCCGCGGCGTGGACGTGGGCAGCAAGGCGGAGATCTATCGGCTGATCGGCGAACTGGCGGCGCAGGGCAAGGCGGTGTTGTTCGTATCGAGCTACCTGCCGGAGTTGCTGGGCGTCTGCGACCGACTGGCGGTGATGGCCCGCGGCCGGCTCAGTCCGGTCCGCCCGGTCGGCGACTGGACGCCGGAGCGGGTGATGGCGTACGCGACGGGGGAGGAGAAGGCGTCATGAGTGTTGCGGAGCCGATCGGCCGCGAAACGCAAGCACCTGTTTTCCGCCCGCTGGCGGTATTGACGGGGCCGGTGCTCGGACTGGCGGCGGTGCTGCTGCTATTCGTCATCCTGATCGGCACCCACTCGCGCACGGACCTGGCCCATTTCCTCAGCCTCCGCAACGCCCAGATCATCGCCCAGGAGGCGACCATCCCGGCCGTCGTCGCCCTCGGGGCGTTGCTGGTCATCGTCAGCGGCGGGATCGACCTGTCGGTCGGGTCGGTCGTGGCGCTGGTCTCGGTCGTGACGATGCAGGTTTACCAGCACCTGTACGACGGGACGGGATCGAAAGCCGTCGCCAGCCTCACCGCCGTCTCGGCCGGGGTCGTGGCCGGCGGGCTGTGCGGGCTGGTCAACGGGCTGGTCATCACCCGCCTGCGGCTGCCGCCGTTCGTGGCGACCCTCGGCATGTTCTCGGTCGCCCGCGGGTTGGCGGTCATGATCGCCGAGCGACATCTGATCGCGTTCCGCGGTGATTCCCAGCCCCAATGGGTGACAGTGCTCGGCCGGGTCCACTGGGACCGGATCGCATTCAACCCAGGCTGGTGGGGGTTCCTCGGGCTAGCGGTACTGATGGCCATGGTGCTGCGGCGGACCGTGTTCGGCCGCTACGTCTACGCCATCGGGTCGAGCGAGCCGACCGCCCGGTTGTGTGGCGTCCCCGTGAACCGGGTGAAGGTCGTGGTTTATGCCGTCGCCGGGGTGCTG
>DASXAN010000952.1:0-2632 GCA_036406755.1 Gemmataceae bacterium | reverse complement strand
GCGACGTCTGGGTGGCCCGCTACGGCCCGCGGACCCCGGAGTTGGCCGGACAACTCGGGCGGCTGCTCCAGCTGTACCGGGAGCGGCCGGTCAGCATGATCAAGCTGGTCTACGACCGGGCGCGGGACCGGCTCCGCCACTTCGCCGACGCGTTCCGGCTGCGGAAGGACGGGGGGTGACGTGGAAGGCGCCGTCTACCTGTTGTGCGCGGCGACGGCCCTGGCGGGCGGGGTGCTGCTGCTGCGGGGCTACGGCCGCAGCCGGACCCGGCTGTTGCTGTGGTGCGGGTTGTGCTTCCTGGCCCTGGCGCTGGAGAACGTCATCCTGTTCGTCGACCGGGAACTACTCCCGGAGACGGACCTGACGGCGGAGCGGACGGCGGTCGCCCTGGCCGGGGTGCTGCTGCTGTTGTACGGCCTCGTGTGGGAGACCGAGTGACTGGAGCGCGAGGGCGGCATGGAGCATGTGGCGGTGGGCGCGATCGCGTTGGCGTTCGGCGTGGCCGGGCTGTTCTTCCTCCGCTTCTGGCGGGACACGCGGGAGCGGCTGTTCGCCCTGTTCGCCCTGGCCTTCTTCGTCCTGGCGGTCAACCGGGTCGGGCTGGCCGTCCTGACGCCGAACGGGGAGCGGGGCGACCACCTGTACTGGGTGCGGTTTTGCGCCTTCGCCCTCATCCTCGTCGCCATCGTGGACAAGAACCGGGGGCGGAAGCCGCCGGCTCAAGCCGGTTAGCCGCGACGCGGAGTCCGCGGAGCGGAGCGCTTGCTTGGAAGCGCTCCGCTCCGCGGACTCCGCGTCGCGGCTAACCACAGGTTACTTCTTGGTTGCCAGCTCCGGCTGCGCGACGCACTCCCAATACCGCACCAGCGACGTGACCGCCTGCCCCGTGTGCTCCAGCCGCAGGGTGCCATCCTCGTGCGACGTGTGGAACCCGCCGAGCAACACCTGCTGGCGGTAGGCCGGAGCGAAGTGCTGCGTGTTCGCCTCGGTGTATTGCAGCGTCGTCATGAACTGCAGCGCGCCGAAGGCCGAGTCGCCGTAGCGGTTGTACCGCTCCGCGTCGGGTAGTTGCCGGGTGACGCGACAGGCTTCGACCAGGGCTGCGGCGTAGACGGCAGACGTCGCCGTCGGCGCGCCGGGTAGCGGCCGGCCCTGCGCGAACTCCGGGAACCCGCCCCGCCAGAGCGGGTGCCGCGGGTCGAGCTGGCGGACCTGGAGCGTGCAGAGCCAGTCGCACAGCTCGAAGACAAACGCGGCGTAGGCCGGGTCCGCCTGGCGATTGGCCGTCCATCCCTTCGACTGCACGAACGCCTCGGCGAACGCGGCGGACTGGCTGGCCGCGAACGCCGGGTGCTTGTGCTTTTCGTCCCGCCACCACGTCCGGTAGTAGCCGAGCGCCTTGCGGGCGGCCTCCGCCTTCCATGGGGCCGGCCGCAGCGCCTGGCTCCGCATCAGTCCGTACAGGGCCGCGCCGGGGTGGTGGTTGACGCCGTCCGGGTCGGCGACCTCCTCCGGCGTGTCGGTGCAGCGGAACGAGCCGTCGGGCTGCTGCCGGCGGGCGATGAACCGGGCCAGTTCCTCACCCTGGTCGAGCAGGTCCTTGGCGGGGTCGGGCAGCTCGCAGATGGCGGCGAGCAACACGCCCGCCGCCCCGAGGCGGTTGACCACGGCCGAGGGCAGGGTGGTGCAGCGGGAGGCCGGGTCTGACGGGTCGGGGCCGGTTTCGGCGAGCAACGTCAGGACGGCCTGGCGGGCGCGGGCCGCGTAGCGCTCGTCCTGGAACACCCGGGCGGACCGGGCCAGCGCCAGCGTCGCGCCGGCCTGCCGCAGGAAGTGATCGCCCTCGACCGGCTCGTGCAGGTCTGGCCGCCAGCCGGGCAGGAATCGACCGCTCGGTTGGTGCGCGCGGCAGAGCCATTCCGTGCCGCCGCGGGCGCCGCGGAGGATTTCCTGGGCCGCTGGCGGCAGGTCCGCAAGTTTCAGGCCCGGAGGTGCGACGGCCGGCGAGACGGGCGGTGACGTGAACCCGGCCTGCTGGACGGAGGCGGGCAACTGCCGCGGCGGGGCGGGCTGTTGGCCGACTGCCGCCGGCCCCGTCGCGGACCCGCCGAGCGTGCCCAGGAAAAAGACGACGAGCCACCAGATGAGGGCGAGCCACCAGGCAATCCGATTGCTCACGGGTCGAGCCTCCTTGCTCGGGCGGCGAACGGCGCGGCGCTAGCCGATCGACTGGATGCGGACGCGGGTGTACCACTGGCGGTGGCCGCGGAGCCGCTTGTAGTTCTTCCGCCGGCGGAACTTCTGGATCCGCGTCTTGATCGACGGGTGATCAACGACCTCGGCGACGATCTTGACGCCCTCGACGGTCGGCCGGCCGATCTTCAGGTCGTCGCCGTCGCTGACGAGCAGCACGGTCGGGAATTCGACCGCGGTGCCCGGCTCGACCTCGCGGTAATCGACGGTGATCTCGTTGCCGGGGCTAACGCGGTACTGCCGCGACCCGTCCGTAAACACTGCGTACATCGCTGACTCTCACGCTGCGGGGTGGACCGAAGAAGAGATAGGGTAGCAATCCGCTGCCAATTTGGCTACCCGGAGATATCGGTTAGCCGCGACGCGGAGTCTTCGGAGC
>DASXAN010000951.1:0-3753 GCA_036406755.1 Gemmataceae bacterium | reverse complement strand
CGCCGGCTGGTGACCATTATCGAACTGCTCAGCCCGTCCAACAAAAAAGCCGGCGGCGATCGGGATCAATACCTGTCCAAGCGATCCGATATCATTGCCAGTCCGACCCACCTCGTCGAAATTGACCTGCTCCGCGGCGGCCGGCGACTGCCGATGGCGCCGGCGGGTTCGGGCGATTATGGCGCCCTCATTAGCCGCGGCGAAGACCGGCCCAACGCGGTTTGGATCCCGATCCGGCTCCGCGATCCGCTGCCCACCATTCCCATCCCCCTCGCCGGGAACGACCCGCCGGTCCCTCTGGATTTGCAGGCACTTCTACACCGCATGTACGACACTTTCGGGTTCAAAAAGTACATGTACCAAACTCCGCCCGACCCGCCGCTGTCGGCGGAGGACGCCGCCTGGGCCCGCGGCGTCCTCGCCGCCGCCGGCGTCACTCCTTCGTCATGAACGACCGCTTCAGCACCCGCTTGCCGAACTCCTCCGGGGCCTCGCCGGCCGTCGCGTACAGGTACAGCGCCCCCAGCAGGATGCCCTTGAGCGTGGCGTCCACCAGGCCCAGCACGAGCATGTAGATGAGGCCGACGGCCAGGAGGAAGACACCCAGCACGACCGACTTCGACAGGGCGAACACGGCCAGGACGATCACCAGCACGCCCAAGAGCCAGAACGGCAGCAGCGCCCAGCCGATGCCGGCGTGGCCGCCGATCGACTCGCCCCACGTCTTCGTCAGCACCTTCCACGACCGCTGGATCGCCTTCATCGGCCCGACCCCCTCGACCACCAGCACCGGCACGACGAAGTAGGTCGCCACCGACCACGCCCCGCCCAGGATCATCGCCACCGCCTCGCCGATCTTCTCGTTGGCGTTCTCGACCCATTTGAGGATCAGGCCGACCGTCGCCGACACCAGCGACCACGCCAGCAGCTCCGGCAGCCGGCGGATGGCTGCCCGCAACCCGTCGTCGGCCGACACGTCCTCGCCGCGGAAGTGGGCCAGGGCGCAGTACACCAGTGCCGAGTTGAAGAAGTAGATGACGAAGTAGTTCACGAAGTAGAACGCGAACAAGAGCAGCCAGAACCAGACCGGCGTCTGCTGCGGGTCGGCGTCTTCGTTCAGGAACGCCCCGAGGAAGGCCGGCTTGGCGACGGCCAGCGGGATGGCGAAGCTGGCCAGCACGATCAGGCAGCTGATCCCGCTCAACAGGGGGAAGATGACGAGCTTTTTGTCCCGGCGGAGGACTTCCAGGCACGCCTTGGCGGCCGTCCAGCCGGCGGACAGGCGGTCGAAGAAGGAGAACATGCGGGCGTCTCCCGAAAACGGTGCAGGTAAGGGTTTCCCCGAGTCTACCTTACGGCCCAGCCAGCTGCCAGGGGGCGACGGGTGGTTGCCACGGCGGGGCGGCGTCGGGGGCGGTCCACGCCATTTCTTCGCCCCGAACCGGCCCGGATTCGCGGCGACAGCTCCGGTGAAACATCGTTTCCGGGGCGGACAAAAGCAGACATTTTCGGACACTCCTGGTCCGCGGCCCCAAATAACATCTTTTTCTGGCGGGACATTTTGGGACACTTTGGGACATTTCAGGTCCGGCCCGAGCGCTGGCGGGTAACATCCTTTCCTGGTGCGACAAAATGCGACATTTTGCGACACGGCCGAAGGGGGCCAGCGACGGGAGCGGATCGGCGTAATGAGGGCATGACTCAACCCGGTCGGCGCGGGCGGACGCCAACTGAAGATTAGGATACTTTTGTTCATTAAGCAAACGGAAAGGGGTCAGCGACTCCAGCTGGCATTCTGAAGGACGATCCGGTAACCGTCCGCGTCCTCGAACGTCCGACCGTGCCGGTCCCAGTACGGGTTCGACGCCCGGACCGCCTGGAACCCGGCGGCCGTCATCCGGGCCGCGGCCCGCTCCCACTCGACCGCGTCGGGCAGGTAGAAGACCAGCAGGTTGTCCGCGGATGGGGCCCGCCCGGCGTCGTGCCCGGACTGGCGGGTGAATTCGAGGTGGTAGGCCGCCCCCGGGCGGCCGAGCATCACGCCGTCGAAGCCGTCGTGGTCCGTGAACTCGTACAGCACGTCCAGCCCGAGCCCGTCCCGGTAGAACCGGAGCACCGCGGCCAGGTCGTTCGTCGGCCGGGCCACCCGCAGGTGGGCCGTCCCCAGGTCGGCAGACGCGTTCACGGGCTTGCCCCCTACCCCGTCAGCGCCTGACCCGCCAATCGACCTTGCCCCGGTACGCCATCGTCTCATCGACCAGTGCGTACAGGTCCGGGTCGTAGCCGCGGAGGGCCTCGCGCGTGGTGATCGGCCGGTCGGCGCCGGCCGGCGGCTGGTCGGCACCGCCGGCGTCGAAGTACGCCTCCACGCCCGCCGCCCAGTATTCGCCGCGGTCGCGGGCCGCCGCCGTGCCCGCCCACAGCCCTTTGCCCGTCGCGCCGGCGAATAGTTTCTCCAGCCGGCGGTCGAACTCGACGTCCAGCCGCTTCACCCGCAGCTCGTACTGCTGCTTGTCCCGCCTTTTGTCGAAGTCGGCGTCGACGGGCCGCGTGCCGGCCACCCGGTGCAGCGCCCGGGCGAACACGCCGATCACCAGGTCCCGGCCCATGAACGGGTCGGTCGGCAGGCCGAGCACGTTCTCCTCCGGGACGACCATCAGCTTCCGGTCGGCGGCGTAGTCCAGGTAGCGGACCGCGTCGAAGCCGGCCTCGCCCCTGGGCCCCTTGAACTCTGGCAGGTCGCCCAGATGCTCGCCACGGCCCAGCACCACCAGCCGGGCGCCGTCGGCGATCAGGGCTTTGAGGATGTCGTGCCGGTAGGCGAACAGCTTGCGGATCGTGTCGTTGGCCTTGAGCAGGGCCTCGTCGCTGACGTGCTTCGAGCCGAGCACGGGGAACTCCCGGGCCCAGGTGAACTTGGTGTAGTACGGGTCGAACTTGAACTTCGCCGGCGGCGGGGTAACGCTCGGCTGCCGCCGCAGCGGCCGGTACCGCCAGTCGTTCTCGGCCGTCAGCCGGAAGGTCGTCCGGAGCAGGTCGTAGCCTTCGGGGTCGTACTGCTTGAGCAGTTCGCGGGTAGCGATCGGGCCGTGATTCCAGTTGTTCCGGCGGTTGCAGTCGAAGTAGGACTGGCAGAGCTCGGCCCAGTATTCGGCCGGGTTGGAGGCGGCGTAGGTGTCCTTCCACAGTCCTTTGTTCATGGCGCGGCGGTAGGTCTGGCCGAGGCGGTCGCGCCAGGCGGGGTCGAGCCGGGCCAGGGCGGCGTCGATGGTATGGCAGAACTCGTGGACGGCGATGCTCTCGTCGTCGTAGCGGTCCAGGGGGAGGTTGAGCAGGTTCTCCTCGCCGAAGCTGGTGACGCCGAGGCCGCCGGTCCCCCGGACCCGCTCGTTCTGGTAGGCGGGGTTGGGGTGGCGGCGGTACTCGGGCATGTCGGTGTAGACCTGGTCCTTGCCGATGACGATGAGGCGGGTGCCGCGGCGGGCCATGGACTCCAGCACGTCGGGCCGGCCGGCGAGCAGGTGGGTGACGATGTGGTGGGTGCGCTGCAGCGCCTCGTCGGCGACCTCGGCCGCGGCCACCACCGGGACGCCGTTGACGTCGAGATACTTCGCGTAGAACTTCCGAGCGGCGTCGCGGTCGCCTTCCCTGAACCGCTCGAACACGCGGTCCGGCGGGGCGGTGATCGGCAGGAGTGAAGGCGGCGGAGACGGCGACTCGGTCGCCTCGGCCGCGGCCGGCTGGGACGCGGCC
>DASXAN010000950.1:0-6137 GCA_036406755.1 Gemmataceae bacterium | reverse complement strand
AGAAAGCCGAAGCGGCGCGGTACGCGGTCGCGGCCGTGGGGGTGGTACTGCTGCTGATGGCTGTCTTCGCCGGCCGGCCGCGGGGCGGGGCCGGCGGCGCGGAAACGGACGGAGCGGGGCGATGGAGTACCGGGTGACGTGCGGGTGCGGCCGGGCGGTGCCGGTGTCCGCCGCGGCGGCCGGGTCGCGGGTGGCGTGCCCGTGCGGCCGGACCGTGGACGTGCCGTCGCTGCGGGAGCTGCGGCGGTCGGCCGGGGAGGCGGACACGGTCAACCCGGTGCTGGTGATCGAGCGGCTGACGGCGGACGGGGAGCTGCCGGGCGGCCGCGGCTGCACCTGGTGCGGCCGGGACGACGCCGCCACGGTTCACGTGACGGCCACGTGCGAGCGCCGCTGGTTCCGCCGGCCGGGGCGGTGGAACTGGCTGGCCGTGGCCGTGATCTCGTGGCCCCTGGCGCTGGCCGCCCACCTGTGGGAGCGGCAGGCGGGGGAGGTGCAGGAGTTCGGCCGGGACGTGATCCTGCGGCTGCCGCTGCGGCTGTGCCCGCCGTGCCGGGCGGAGTTCCGCGGCCGGGCGGCCCTGGCCGACGTGCTACGGCAGGTGCCGGTGTACGCCGCCCTGCTCGACCGCTACCCGGCCGCCGAGTTGACCGTCGAGGGCGGCTGACGATGCGCGACCACTTCCGCCGGCTGTTCGCCTACGCCGCCTGGGCCAACGCCCGGGCGCTCGCCGCCGTCCGATCCACGCCCGACCCGGCCGAGGGGCTGCGGCTGCTCGGGCACGTCCTGGCCGCGGAACACGTCTGGCTGAGCCGACTGCGGGGCACGGCGCCGGCCCACCCCGTCTGGCCGGCGCTGACGGCCGACGAGTGTGCGGGGCTGGCGGAGGAGAACCGGGCCGGCTACGCCGCCTTCCTCGACGGCTTGACCGATGAGGACTTCCCCCGCCGGGTGCGGTACCGGACGACGAAGGGCGTCGAGTACGAGACGGCGGTGGCGGACATCCTGACGCACGTGGCGACGCACGGCGGCTACCACCGCGGGCAGATCGCCCGGGCCGTCCGGGCCGGCGGCGGGGTGCCGGTGGATACGGACTTCATCATCTTCGTCCGCGAGGAATGAGCGGCCGGGCGGTCAGGTGCCCTCGAACAGCTCCTGCCAGCTGTTGACGAGGATCAAACGCTCGATCAGCCGGTCCATCTGGTCCAGATTGTCGATGGCTTCGATCCGGGCCCGGGTCGCGGCGTCCGGCTCGCCGAATTTCACCCGCCCTTGTGCGAGTAGCATTTTTCGGCCGTGGCGGATCGCGCCCTTTTCCATGATCCACTGATAGGTCGTCGATTCTTCCACGACTCGGACCCCCTGAAAGAGTTCGGCCGCCGCGTCCGCCGACAGCCGCATCCCGGTCAGCACGAACGCGGCCGTCAGAAGCCGGGCACTGTCCGACGGGGCGGTCTCCCGCACCAGCCGTTCCTCCAACTGTCGGACCACCGGTGCCAAAGCTACTTCCGGCGGCAGCCCCGGTGGGAGCGCTCCGAGCGGGGCCAGCGGCACCATCCCGACGGCCCCGCGGAGCAGCTCGTCCGCCGGCCGCTCCCAGACGCGCACCACCTCGAACCGGAAGTCCATCCCGCCCAACCCGGCCCGGACCTCGTACCGGACCGTCCCGTCCAGGGCCGCGTCGTTCGCCGCCCGCCGCAGCAGCACGACCACGCTTTGTACGGGTAGGCCGAACCGCTGGTGCAACAGCGCATTGTACACCAGAACCCGCCGGGACAGGCCGGCGTCCCGGCCGGACTGGAATTCGAACGTGACGTAATAGGCCGGCGGGTCGCCGACGGCGAAGATGGCGTCCGCCGCCGCGGTGACGGTGGACAGGTCCACGTTGACGACCGCCACCGGCCCGGCCGCGGGCAGGCCGACGCCCGCCAGCCAGTCCTGTGGGTAGGATTGCACCAGGTCCTTGATCGCCGCGTCGTACGGCAGAGACATGCCGCTCCTCCCGGCCCCGGTCGTCGTTGCCGGCAGAGCCTACCAGAATAGCCGGCGGGATGCACGCCCGACCGCCGAGAGTGGGACCGATGGACCTGCCGCCGCTGGAAGACCTGTCGCTACCGGGCGACGGCGTGACCTTGCACGCCGTCCGGGCCGGCGACCGCGGCGGGCCGCCGGTCGTGCTGCTGCACGGGTTCCCCGAGTTCTGGTACGGCTGGCGGCACCAGCTCGGCCCGCTGGCCGCCGCCGGCTTGAACGTCGTGGCCGTGGACCAGCGCGGCTACACCACCAGCGACAAGCCGCCCCGCGTTCGCGACTACAACCTCGACCGGCTCGCCGCCGACGTCGCCTCCGCGATCGCGGCCCTCGGCGTCGAGCGGGCGGCCGTGGTCGGGCACGACTGGGGCGGGGTCGTGGCGTGGTGGCTGGCGGTGAAGCACCCGGGGCGGGTCAGCAGGCTGGCGATCCTGAACGCCCCGCACCCGGCGGTCATGCGGCGGGCGCTGCGGACCGACCCGTTGCAAATGATGCGGAGCTGGTACGCATTCGTGATGCAGGTGCCGCGGCTGACGGAGTGGCTGTCGCGGCTGGGGAACTGGCGCGGCGTGGTGCGGGGGCTGCGGAAGTCGAGCCGGCCGGGGACGTTCACGGACGCGGACTTCGACCGCTACCGCCAGGCGTGGTCGCAGCCGGGGGCGTTCACGGCCATGGTGAACTGGTACCGGGCGGCGATGCGGGCGCCGCCGGCGATCCCCGCCGACGTACGAGTGCACATGCCGACGCTGGTGCTGTGGGGGGCCAAGGACCGGTTCATCCGGCCGAAGTACGCGGCGAAGAGCGTGGCGCTGTGCGACGACGGTCGGCTGGAGATGTTAGAGGCCGCGACGCACTGGGTCCAGCACGAGGAGGCCGACCGCGTCAATCACCGGCTGACGGAATTCCTCCGGCCGTGATGCCCCTTTGCGGACCGATCGGGACACGCGGGTTTCGCCGCGGAGCGGCGGCGGATGCGGGCGGCGTGACCGCGTCAGGCTGCCACCCCTCGGCGGCTGAATGACCCACCCGCCTACGCCGGCCACACCAGCGGCCGGATCGCCTCCCAGTGCCCCGCCACCAGCACCACCAGCCCGGCCGTCAGCCCCGCCAATAAACCCCACTTCAGCAGCCCCAGCCGCCGCTGGAACCGCCGCTCCGCCTGCCGGTCGCCGATCACGCCCTCCAGAAACGCCACCCGCTGCGCGATCGTCCCGTGCAGCCAGGCGTTCAGCCACCCCGGCCGCCGCCGGCTGATGCCGTTCACGTCCGCCACCTTGTCCAGGGCCGCGATGAACGTCCGGATGCCGGTCGGGCACAGCCCGCCCCCGGCCGCCGGCAGGGGCACGTCCGCCGGGTGCTCGGCGCACGCCCCGGACCCGCACGACACCGCCCGGCAGCCGTACACGTCCGCCTGCCGTTCGCACCGCCGGGACAAAAACCCGAACACGAGGAACACGTACGTCCCGACCAGCAGCATCTGCGGGATCGCCTCCCACCGCTGCCAGCCGGGCTCGTCCGCCGGCGACCCGTTCGCGGTCAGGGCGGCCGGGTCCAGCCATTGCAACAGCAGCACCCACACCCCGATCAGGGCGGCGACGCTCAGCCCCATGAACGCGGCGTAAAAGAGCAGGTGGCCGTGGCGGACGTGCCCGACCTCGTGCCCGAACACCGCCTCCACCTCGGCCGGCGACAGGTCCGCGATCAGCCGGTCGGACAGGAACACGTACCGCAGCCACGGCAGCGGGCCGGCCACCATCGCGTTGGCCACCCCGCCCCGGGTGTCCCACAAGAGGATGTCCGAGTACCGGAACCCCAGCCGCCTGGCGGCCACCTCCAGCCGGCCCCGCAGCGGTCCGGCCGGCAGCGGCCGGGCCCCCAGGATCAGCCGCAGCGGCCACGGGGCCAGGACCAGCGCCGCCCCGACCAGCCCGACCGGGGCCAGCAGGAACCACGCCCCGTCGAACGGCCCCAGGTCCAGCCGCTGCAACCCGCGGGCGGCCACCATCAGCCCCAGCGGCACCCCGACCACGGCCAGGTACTGCCGCGCCAGGAACGCCACGTACCCCCACCGCCCGCCGAACGGCCGGGTCGATCCCGACAGCGTCTGCTCCGCCGCGTAGAACCCGGCCCAGGACAGCACCAGCCCGACCAGGAACGGGGCGATCAACAGCAGTTCGCTGCCGAACGGCAGGTCTTCCGGCCGGTCCGCCCCGCACCCCGTCCGCACCGCCCACCCCCAGCCGAGCAGGCCCAGGGCGGCGAACTGCACGCCCACCAGCGCGATCAGGTGGATGAACCGGCCGCGGCTGTAGGACCGCAGCGTCCGCTCCCGGTCGGCCGGGTCGGCCAGCAGCCGGCGGCGGGTGCGGCGGGCCAGCCACCCGGCCCCGAATATGGGCAGGGCGGTGGCCACGACGGTGGCGATCAGGCTGCCGCGGTGGCCCCAGCCGAGTGGCGACTCCGGCCACGGCAACGGCTGGGCGGCCAGCACGAGAAAGAGCAAAATCAGGAAGGCCATGTCGGTCGGTGGTCCTCATCCTCGGTCCACTACCAGTGTACGCCGCCGGACGGGTGCGGATGAAGGCCGATCCGCCCGCCGGCATCGGGTCCCCGCAGATGCTAGACTTTGCCGAACCGCTCCGGCCGCCGCCGGGCACAATCCGACTAGCCTCTTGTCAACGGCCCGCGCGCCCGGGTATGCTCAACTACCTGCGACCCAGGAGAGTCGGGCCGATGACCGGCCCGCGGACCGCAAAGGGACGACCGATGGGACGACAATTGCTCGGCCTGGCGCTCGGGGTCTGTCTGGCGGGGGCGGCGACCGCCCGCGGCGAGGGCGTCGCCGCGCCGGCCGCCCCGACCGTCGAACGGCTCATCGAGCAGCTCGGCAGCCCGGACTTCAAGGTCCGCGAGTCGGCCGGCAAGGCCCTGGCGGCCCGCGGGGCGGACATCCTGCCGGCCCTGAAGAAGGCGGCCGGCCACCCCGACCCGGAGGTCCGGCAGCGGCTGGCCACGATCATCGCCGACACCGAGCGGGCCGTCATGCTCGCCCCGAAGCGGGTCAGCCTGCACCTGGACGGCGTGCCACTGCGGGAGGCGGTGGCCGACCTGGCCCGGGAGAGCGGGTACAAGATTGAGGTCCAGAACACCGGCGGGGCGCAGCCGGTCGTCCACCTGGACGCCGACAACGTCCCGTTCTGGGAGGCGTTCGACAAGCTGTGTGTCCAGGGCGGGCTGGTGTTGCAGCAGCACTACGACGCGTCGATGGGGCTGGTCCTGTACAACCAGAACGCGGTGGTGCCGTTCGTCGATTACCGCGGCCCGTTCCGCCTGTCGGCCGCCGGGTTCCACTACAACCGCTCCGTCAACTTCGCCACCCTGCCGCGGACCGGGATCGCCAACGGGCAGCGGTCGGAACAGTTGGCGTTCTCGTTCAACGTGGTGGCCGAGCCGAAGCTGCCGCTGTTGGGCCTGGGCCAGCCGAAGGTGACGCTGGCCGTGGACGACCTGGGCCAGTCGCTGGTGCCGTCGCCGCTGGGCCGCGGCATGTACGAGTCGCAGTACGGCGGGTACTACGGCTACCGGACGATGGTGTTGCAGACGCAGGTGCAGCTGGCCGGCACCGGCGGGACGGCCCGGACGGTGAAGGTGATCCGCGGCACGCTGCCGGTGACGATCCTGGCCGAGCAGCGGCCGGAGATCGTCGTCGAGGACGTGCTGAAGGTGAAGCACAAGAAGTTCGAGGCCAAGGACGTGGCGCTGGACGTGGAGGAGGTGAAGGAGGGGCCGGGCAAGACGGTGCAGGTGGTGCTGACGGCCCGGCGGAGCGGCAAGGACAACCAGTACGACTACACGTGGATGAACTCGCTGCAACAGCGGGTGGAGCTGACCGACGAGAAGGGGAACAAGTACCAGTCGCACGGGTTCAACTGGAACAACGGGACGCCGACGAGCGTGCAGGGGACGTTCATGTTCGGCGACCCGGGCGGGAAGCTCGGCAAGCCGGCGAGGCTGACGTACTACGGGTGGGTGACGGCCCAGCACCAGGTGGAGTTCGAGTTCCACGACCTGCCGCTGCCGTGAGGGTGTTGGAGTACCGGCTTCAG
>DASXAN010000949.1:0-4577 GCA_036406755.1 Gemmataceae bacterium | reverse complement strand
CCTGGCCCAGGTAGCTGAACCCCGGTGCCCAGTGAGCGTTTTGGCTATCCAACGGCGGGTTGACCCCACCGTTCAATGCGGTCGAAGAGGGGCCGGTGAAGGTGTGGCCGGCCGTCGCCAGCGCGGCGAACGAGTCGGCCGTGCCGAAGCCGAGCAGGTGGCCGAGCTCGTGCAGGGCGACCGACAGGAAGTCGTTCTGGCCGGGCAGCGGCCCGGTGAGCGTGCTGAAGTTCCAGGTGGCCGTGTTGGAGAAGGACACCGACCCGCCCCACGGGCCGAAGTCGGTCGGCGTGGGGTCGAGGGCATGGGTCTGGCCACGGGCGGCCACCGTATCGTTCCAGTTACCGAACCCCGACGAACCGAACCCGCCGGGGCCGCCCAGGCCGAGTTCGCCGCCGCCCCCGAGCGCCGCTCCACCGACGTAGACGTGGATGTGGTTCTGCGGGATCGACAGGTCGGTGACGGCGATGCTCGGACCGTTCGGGTTCGACGGGTCGAACGCGTTGGTCGTCCACGTGTTGCCGCCGCCGGGCGTGATGGCCGTCAGCGTGTCGCCCAGACGGCTGGCGAGCATGTTGCCCGCCGTCTGTAGCGCGTTCATGGCCAGCGCGGCCGTCGGGGCGGTCGTGAAAAACCCGCCGTCGTGCGAGGTGTCGAAGTCGAAGACGATCTGGGCGCGGGCGGCGGGGGCCGGGCCGGCCAGGGCCACGGCCAACCCGACGAACCACAGCGCCAGCCGGGACTGCCGAACCATCAGACCCTCCGGGGTTTCGCAAGCAAGTAGACTCCACCCGGTGGCGGCACTGCGTCGGCCGCCTACAACAAGCCCGGGCACGGAGTGTCCATAAAGTTATGTCAGGCCAGCCCTGAAAGCAAGTGAACTTGCCCCCGCCGCGGCCGGCCGGCCGGAAACCGCCGCCGACCGGGCGGGGTAACCCCTCCGACACGTCGTCACCCTGAGGTCATCGATCCCATGCGTACACATCACCGTTGGCTCATGCCGGCCGCCACCACTCGGGAAATCCCAAATACCAACCCCCAAATCCCAAACCGCCGGATTGGGATTTGGGGGTTGGTGCTTGGGATTTCTGGGCTCGTGGTCGGCTGGTTCGCCGCCCCGGCCCCGGCGGCCCCGGTCCCGGCCGCCGGCGACGCCGGCACCACCGGCTTGGCCATGGTCCCGGCCCAGGCCCCGATCGTCCTGCACGTCCGCGGCGTAGAGCGGGTCAAGGAGCGGCTGAGTACCTTCCTCAAGGCCGCCGTCCCCGACTTCGGTCCGGTCGCCGCCGCCCAAATCGACAACCTGCTCCAGAGCGGCTTCGAGGGCCGCAAGCTCGCCGGCCTGGACCGGGACGGGCCGGTGTTCCTGGCCCTGCTCGAGCTGCCCGGCGGCGGCGGCGAGCCGCCGGTCGCCCTGATCGCACGCGTCACCGGGTACGCCGCCTTCCGGGACGGGCTGCTGACCGAGGACGAGCGGAAGGGCATCAAGAAGGAGGGCGGCTACGAGCGGGCCGACCTGAACGGCCACGAAACCTACTTCATCGACCGCCAGGACTATGCCGCCGTAACCACGAGCAAGGACGCGGCCGAGTTGCTGGCGAAGAAGCCGGCCGGGCTGGACGGCAAGCTGTCCGGCGACCTGGCCAAACAGCTGTTGGAGAACGACCTGAGCCTGTACGTCAACCTGGCCGCCGTCAACAAGGAGTACGGCGATCAGATCAAATCGTTCCGGCAACTGATGGAGGGTTTCCTCGACCAGATGCCGGCCGCCGGCGGGGTGGACAAGTCGTCGGTGGAGTTCATGAAGGCGTTCTACGGCGGCGCGTTCCAGGCGGTCGAGGACGGGCGGGCGTTCCTGGCCGCGCTGGACTTCCGCCCGGAGGGGATGAACCTGCACCTGCAGTTCCAGGTCGGGGCGGACACGAAGACGGACGCCAAGCTCAAGGGCCAGAAGCCGGCCGTCCTCGACGCGGTCGGCACCCTGCCGGCCGGGATGACGGTGTACACGGCCAGCCACGCCACCGGCGACCTGCTCAAGGCCCTGGCCCCGATGCTGTACGGGGCAGTCAGCGGCGAGGGCGAGGCGAGGGCCAAGGTGGCGGCGGCGGTCAAGGACCTGATCGCGGCCGGGCCGGCCGCGTCGGCCAGCGGCGCCAACATCCCGGCGTCCGGGGTGCAGGTGCAGACGTTCGCCGACCCGGCCAAGGCGGTGGCCGCCCAGCTGGCCCTGTTCCGGGCGATGGGCGAGGCCGGGTCGTTCCAGAACGCCCACATCAAGGGCAAGCCGGAGATCACCGAGAACGCCGAGGAGTACAAGGGGTTCAAGTTCCACGCCGTCCACATCACCTGGGACCTGGACAAGATGACCGAGGCGTTCCCCGGCGGCGGGGAGGCGATGAAGGCGGCCATGAAGAAGCTGATGGGGACCGACCTGCGGATGTGGATCGGCACCGACGGCAAGCGGGTGGTGACGGTGACGGCCAAGAACTGGGACGCGGCCAAGGCCCGGCTGGACGCCTTCCTGGGCGGGGCCAAGTCGCTGGCCCAGGACCCGGCGTACCGGGCGACGCGGAAGCAGCTGCCGGCCGAGACGACCCTGCTAATGCTGGCCGACGCCGGCCGGTTCACCTTCGCCATGGGCGACTACATGCTCGGCCTGTTCAAGGCGATGCAGAACCAGATGCCGCTGCCGTTCAACCTGCCGGACGAGATGAAGCCGGTCAAGACGGACGTCAGCTACCTGGGGGTGGCGATCACGCTGCGGCCGGAGAACGCCGGGCTGGACCTGTTCGTGCCGGTGACGGGCGTGCAGCAGATGCGGAAGGTGCTGACGCCGCTGTTCCTGGGCGGCCAGTGACCCGCTCCGCGGGAAATCCCAAGCACCAAACCCCAAATCCCAAACTGCATAATTGGGATTTGGGGTTTGGTGCTTGGGAGTTCCAACTTCAGTTGGCCGTCCGCCGCTCGAAGTCGCGCAGCCCCGCTTCGTAGGCCGGCCGCCAGTCGGCCCGCGGTGCCGCCGGCTGGCGGTACCGCACCAGCCGGGCGACCGCGTCCGCCACCGTGTACGGCGCGTCCTCGCCCGCCTGTTTGCGGCGGTGCGTCTCCAGCCCGGCCAGGGCGGCCGCCGCCGCCCCCAGCGCCGGCCCCTCCGCCGACACCAGCCGTTCCAGCGGCCGGCCGAGCGCGGTCGCCAGGATTTCGCCCATCAACTCGCTGCGGGCGATGCCGCCCGACACGCTCACCCGCGTCACCTTCTGCCCGGCCGACTCGTGCTCCCGCACCGCCAGCGCGATCAGGTACGCCAGCGCCTCCAGCGCCGCCCGGAACCGCACGCCGGGCGACCCGCCAGCGGGTACCCCGGCCGGCTCGTCGGGGGTCCACTCGAACCGCGGCTTCGTCACGCCCCGCGACGGCTCCGGGTGGACGAACGGCAGCACGCTCACACCGCCGCAGCCGGGCGGCACCGCCCGGGCCGCCGCTTCCAGCGCCGCCCAGTCCGGCCGCGGGCCGACCACCCGGTCGAGGAACTGAGCGCCGTTGTTGTAACACCGCATCCACAGGTACGGGCCCCAGTTCAGCCGCATGGCGTCGAGGGTGGAATCGGAGCCGGGCAGGGTCGCGGAAGAGCCGTTGACCACGGCCGAGTTACCGAGCACCACGGCGAGTTGGCCGGCGTCCACCGCCCCGCCGCCGGCCAGCCCGGCCTGCTGGTCGTCGGAGGTCGGGAAGACCAGCGGGCGGACGTCGCCCAGCCCGGCTTCGTCGGCGAGGCTCTCCGAGATCGGCCCGACCGGCTCGGTCTGGTCGATGATCCGCGGCAGCTGGTTCGCGGCCAGCCGCCGGTAGTCCGGCGACTCCAGGGCGTCGAGCATGGCCGGGCACCACTGCCCGGTTCGCAGGTCCATCATGCCGGTCGAGGCGGCGGCCGAGACGCTGACCACGTCGAACCGGCCGGTCAGGTAGCCCGCCGCCAGGGAGCCGTGCTGGGCGATCCACCGCGTCCGCTCCCAGTCGGCCCGCGGCAGGTGCTCCTCGTCCTTGACGAGGTGGCTGAGCGAATAGCGGCTGGCCCACGGCCCGCCGATCCGCTCGCGGACTTGCTCCTGGCCGCCGAGCCGTTCCAGCCCCTTGGCGTGGTAGGCGGCGAGCGAGTGGTCGTTCCAGCAGATGGCGCGGCGGACCTGGGAATCGTCGGCGTCGATCCGGCCGGCGGTGTGGTGCGTCGCCGAGATGCCGACGGCGGCCCAGTCGCCGAGCCGCCCCAGGTCGCGGAGCCGGGCCGCCAGCAGCCGCACGACCGACCGGGCCTGGCCCTCGAGCTGCATCAGGTTCAGCTCGGAGACGCCGCCCTCGGTCCAGAGGTCCGTCGGCAGGCGGACCTCGGCGAGCACACCGCCGTCGAGGTCGAAGGCCAACCCCTTGACGGCCCCGGTGCTGAAGTCGAAGCCGGCGATGACGGCGCGGTCGGCGACGTGGCGGAGAGGTTCGGGCACGGTCGGTCCTCCTGAGAGCGCCCGAATGTAGCATGAGGCCGCGCGGGACTCAACCGGCCGGGCGGTCGCGGTTCGTTGACC
>DASXAN010000948.1:0-1849 GCA_036406755.1 Gemmataceae bacterium | reverse complement strand
CGGCCGGTCAGCAGGTAGCCCTCCAGCCAGCCCTGACACTGGTGCTCGCTGAGGACCTCCATCACCCGGCCGTCGGGGCTGAGCTTGTCGTCGGTGTCGTAGATCTCGGCCATGTAGCAGCGGCTGGTGACGTCCAGCACGTCCTGCCAGCGGTTGGAGTTGTTCTCGTCCGGGGAGAACAGGCGGAAGTTGTTGCTCTCCAGGTTCTGCTTCATGACGTCCCGGAGGAACTTGCCCATCTCCCGGGCCGACTCGGCCGTGGTCGCCCCGGGGCTCGGCACCTTGACGGCGTAGGCGCGGAAGTCCGGCATCTTCAGGTCGCGCATCAGAAGGCCGCCGTTGGCGTGCGGGTTGTCGCTCATCCGCCGGTGGCCCTCCGGGGCCAGCTCCGTCAGCTCGGGCTTCAACGTGCCGCGGGCGTCGAACAGCTCCTCCGGCTTGTAGGACTTCATCCACCCTTCGAGGACCTTGATGTGCTCGGGCTTGTCCATGTCGCCCATCGGCACCTGGTGGCTCCGCCAGTAGTCCTCGCACTTCTTGCCGTCGATCTCCGGCGGGCAGGTCCAGCCCTTCGGGGTGCGGAAGACGATCATCGGCCAGGCGGGCCGCTTGACGTTGCCGTTGGTGCGGGCCTCGCTCCAGATGTTCTTGATCTCGGCGACGACCGTATCCATCACGTCGGCGAGCTGCTGGTGGACGGCCTGCGGGTCGTGGCCCTCGACGAAGTACGGGGTGTAGCCCATGCCCTCGAAGAACTTCTGCAGCTCGTCCTTCGGGATGCGGGCGAGGAAGCACGGGTTGGCGATCTTGTAGCCGTTCAGGTGCAGGATCGGCAGGACGCAGCCGTCCCGGGCCGGGTTGAGGAACTTGTTGCCGTGCCAGCCGGTGGCGAGCGGCCCGGTCTCGGCCTCGCCGTCGCCGACGACGCAGGCGACGATCAGGTCCGGGTTGTCGAACGCCGCCCCGTAGGCGTGCGACAGCGCGTAGCCGAGCTCGCCGCCCTCGTGGATGGACCCGGGCGTCTCCGGGGCGACGTGGCTGGGGATGCCGCCGGGGAAGCTGAACTGCTTGAACAGCCGCTTCATCCCGTCCGCGTCTTGCGAGATGTTCGGATAGACCTCAGAGTAGGTGCCCTCGAGGTAGGCGTGCGCCACCAGGGACGGCCCGCCGTGGCCGGGGCCGATGATGTAGATCACGTTCAGGTCATCCCGCTTGATGACCCGGTTGAGGTGGACGCAGAGCATGTTCAGGCCCGGCGACGTGCCCCAGTGGCCCAGGAGCCGCGGCTTGACGTGCTCCCGCTTGAGCGGCTCCTTCAGCAGGGGGTTGTCGAGCAGGTAGATCTGGCCGACCGACAGGTAATTGAGGGCCCGCCAGTAGGCGTCCATCTTGTGCAGTTCGTCGGCGGAGAGCGGGCCCGCCGCCGTCTTGTAGCCCTCACCGGTCTTCCGCTTCACGTCGGTGGTGGTCGGCGTCATGGATTGATCCCTGTGTGCTCGGCAGCTCGCGGGTTCGTCTGTCGGGTGGGTTCGGCCGCCGCCCGGCGAGCCGCGGTTCCTCGGGCGGCGGCCGAACCGATTATGGTTTTCAGCCGGCGGCCCCGGCCGCCAGGGCGCGGGGCAGTTGGTGCTCGCGGACGTACTGCTCCAGCTTGCGGGTGTCGGCGTAGAACTTGCGAATCCCCTCGCTCAGCTTCTCGACCGCCATCGCGTCCTCGTTGTGCATCCAGCGGAACGTCTTCTCGTCGAGGTGCAGCTGCGGCTCGTCGCAGTTCTTTGCCGCCTCGCGCGTGAGCTGCGGGGAGAGCTCGCCAGGTGTCCGCTGCAGCTCGTCGAGCAGCTCGGGGCTG
>DASXAN010000947.1:0-1815 GCA_036406755.1 Gemmataceae bacterium | reverse complement strand
GTTCGCCCTTGTCCCCGGGGTGCGCTCCGCGACCCCGGGCTGTGAGATGCAACGCCTTCGGCGTAAACACGTGACGCATAGTGACAGCCTGTTTGACGTTTGCGTGGTCGTTCATATATGCGGTCCGCGAACGTCAGTGATTCAGAACAAACTCCCGCGTGTTCACCAGCGCCCACAAGACATCAGCACACCCGGCCGAGTGCGTGTCCGCGGCGGCGATCCGGTCGAGCGCCGCCCGCTTCTCCGTCCCGTCCGGGAACCGCGACAGCGTTGCCAGGAACAGCTCGTCCACCAGCTGCGAGTCCGACTCCGTCCCCGCCAGCAGCGCCCGCAGTCGGCCGCCCGTCAGCTTCCGCAGCAGCACCGGGTCGGACATCAGGTACAACGTCTGCGGCAGGCCCGGACCGTTCGGCCGTTCGCAGTCGCAGGTGGTCGTCCGCACCGGCCGGCCGAACACCCGGAACACCCGGGCCGCGTGGTCGGCCGCCACCCGGTTGGTCGCCACCTCGATCGCCCGGCTGCCGGGCCGGGCGTCCGGGCCGAAGTCCTCGCGCGTCCCCAGGGCGTCGTTGAGCGCGTCCAGCACGACCTCCGCCATCATCGGCCGGGCGTAGGCGTGACTGTAGTTCGTCCGGTCGCGGCGGTTGGAGGCGTTCGGCGTCGAGGTCAGCTGGTAGGTCCGCGAGTTGAGCACGGCCCGCTCCAGGGCGCGAATGTCGAAGCCGGAGGCGACGAACTCCTCCGCCAGCGCATCGAGCAACCGTTCGTTCGACGGCGGGTTGGCGGCCGAGAAGTCGTCCACCGGGTCCACCAGCCCGACGCCGAAGTAGTGCGCCCAAACCCGGTTGACGAAGCTGCGGGCGAAGTACGGGTTGTCCGGCTGGGTCAGCCAGTCGGCGAACGCACGGCGGTTGTCGGACGACTCGGGCAGCTCCGGCCCGCCGAGCGGCCGCGGGTGGAGGATGTTTCGCCCGTCCGGGTGCGGCAGCGCCCGCACCCGCCGGTCGCTGACGTACACCTCCCGCCGGTCCATCCGCCCCGGCACGTCGGGCGACATCATCGGCGGCTTGCGGCCCGCCTTCTTGTCGGCCGCCAGCAGTTCCGGCGAGGCGTCGTACCGCACCTGGCTGAAGATGTTGGCGTAGGCCCGGTAGTCCTCCTGGGTCCAGCGGTCGAACGGGTGCTTGTGGCACTGGGCGCATTCGACCCGGACGCCGAGAAACGCCGCCGACGTCAGCTCGGCCATCTTCTCCAGCGGGAAGAAGGTGTTGTTCTCGACCCGCCGCCAGAACAGGTCCAGCGACTCCCGGCTCGCGTACGGCGTGGCGAACCCGGCCCGGGCCGCCTGCTCGGTGGCGGCGTCGCGGCTCACCCAGGCGTCCACGTCCTGACCGTCGCGGCTGGTGGCGAGCAGGACGCCGCGGGCGATGCGGTCGTACGGCACGTTGGCGGCGACGCGGGTACGGAACCAGTCGTGCCACATCTGGGCGTGCTTGGCCCGCAGCTCGGGCGGGCCGTCCATGGTGTCCACATTGCAGCCGGTGATGTCGCAGAACTTGGTGGCCCACAGGGCGGCGTGCCGCGGGTGGGCGAGCAGCTCGTCGATCTTGCGGGCGCGTTTGTCGGGCCGGCGGTCGGCCAGGAACGCCCGCACCTCGTCCGGCGTCGGCAGGCTGCCGATGGCGTCGAGGCAGACGCGGCGGAGGAACTCCTCGTCGGACGCCGGGCCGGACGGGGCGATGTTGAGCCGGCGGAGCTTGGCGAAGACCTCACGGTCAATGTCGTTGTCCGGCGAACCGGCGGCGTGAGCCGCCG
>DASXAN010000946.1:0-1931 GCA_036406755.1 Gemmataceae bacterium | reverse complement strand
AAGACGGCGGGGACAAGCCCCGCCGCTCGCCGGCCAGCGCCGGCACCCCCGGTCCCCGGCGGAGTTATTGGACCATGCCAGACTCCGACCCCCTCAAGAGCCTTTGGGTCTGGGCCGGAATCGTGCTGTGTTACGTCAGCGCCCGGCTCCTCGTGGAAGCGACTGTCATTTGGGACCGGCCGATCAGCGTGGCCCTTTGGCTGTGCCTGCTGCCCGTGGTCGGGGTGGCGTTCGTCGCCGTCGGCGCATGGCGGTCGCAGCAGCCCAATCCGTAACCCGGACAACGCAGCCCCGGCGGCCATCCCGTCACGCCGTCCGGGCGGGTGCAACCACAATCACCGCAAGCCGTACACGGCGTCCGTCACGGTCCCCAGCAGCTCGGCCGGGACGGCCCGCCGCAGCGAGGCGATCAACTCTTCTTCGGGCCGGTCCCACCCGGTGGTCGTGACGACGGCCGGGCAGTACCGCCACGGCGTCAGGATCGTGAACCGCCCCCGGCCCAGCGGGGTGCCGTCGATCTCGCCGTCCGGGTCGGGTGCCATCGGACACTGATCGATCGGCTGCGGATACCGGCCGGCGAGCAGCCGGTCCAGCCCGTCGATGGCGGTGACGGCCGGCTCCGCCGCCTGCCAGGCCGCCAGCGCCCGCCCCAGCGCGACGACCGCCGGCCCGGTGAGGCCGTCGGCGGCGTAGACGGCGATGTGCACGTTTCCGGTGTGGTCACGCATGCCTCGCCCCCGCGTGAACCGCACCCGCCAGCCTACCGCGCCCGCCGCCGGCCCGCCACGGGGCGCGAGGCGGCGCGGAAACGAGCTGCGGGCCGCCCGCATCGGCGGCACGTCCTGACCGGAGAAGGGGCGAGCCGAACGATGTTCTGCCGATGGTCCGGCGCGGGTAGAATGGCGGCGTGGAAGGGCACGCGCCGAGTCGAGCCGTCGTCGTACTGGTCGTCCTGGCGGGGCTTCTCGCCGGACTCGCCGTCGGAGTGCTCATCGACCATTTCGCCAACCTGCGCCCGGACACGCCGGGGCTCGCCGGGTACATCCCTAGCGACCCCACCGAGTTCATTTGCGGCCTTCGCCTGGACTCCATCAGCCGTCGCACGCCGCTCATGTGCGCCCCGGTCGGCGCCGCAGTCGCGTTCGCAATCCTGTACGTGACAGTCAGGCGGCGGCAGCCGTAGCGGCCTCATTCTGTCGTAATCAGACCTCGGTCGTCGGGATCAACCTGCCAAAACTGGCTGCTTCCGACAGAGCCCCCGGTACTTTGATTCCGGAATCAAGAACCGACCGTAACCCTTTCCGGTGTCAGCGGAAGCGGCAAACGACGAATTGGTTCTGGACTCGTTTCGTTGATTCTGAGGAGGGTGGGAACACCCGGCCAGAATCAATTCCCCTGAACAGCCGACGCCTTCAATCCCTTACTCCCGTTCGGTTTGCTTCTCGACCCAGTTGCCGGGCGGACGCCCGTCGTGTCTTTGACTCTTCCCCTTGTTGGTAGCCCACGACTTTTCGCGCCGCGGCGCAAGCAGCGTCAACGTCGGGAGAACGGGCAACATGGAGAATTATTCCAGCGACTTACTGTACGCCGCCGCCGGCAGACGATAGGATGGGCTTTCGACCCCCGCCCGATTCCCTCTCCGGGCGGCCGACGGGCGAGCACCCGATTTCGCCTCGCCCGTCCCTGTCGGTCCCGTGCGAGTGTCTCGTCGGCACTCGCGAAAACTCTCCCCCCTTGGCAGGACGCCGTCGGGCTTCGTCGCCCCTGGACACCGCCGCGCCGCGGCCGGTGACGACGCGATATTGGAGGTCCGTCATGGCCACGACGCTGCCCCGCCCGGTGCTTCGCGTGGGGGGAATCCCGCGGCCGGCGTTTACGCTCATCGAGCTCCTGGTCGTCATGGCGATCATCGCCGTGCTGATCGGCCTGCT
>DASXAN010000945.1:0-1919 GCA_036406755.1 Gemmataceae bacterium | reverse complement strand
CAGCGACCCGTTCTCCTGCAACTCCAGCAGCTCGTCGATCTCGGCCGGCGTCAGCTGGCGAGCCCGCTCCGGGTTCCGCTCCAGCCACGCCAGCAACTCCGGCTGGGCGGCCCGCTCGTACAGCCGGCGGAGGTTCTCGTCGCCCTCGGCCGGGGCGTGGCCGTGCATCCGCGGCAGCAGGCGGTCGATCGGCAACGTGCGGAGTTCGCCGACGGACAGGCCCAGCGCCTTGGCACAGGCCTGGACGGTGGCGTTGTGCGGCTTGCGGCCCTGGTTGAGCAGGATTTGCCGGACGGTCTGGCGGTTGAGCTTGGTGATGCGCGCGAAGTCTTCCTGGTTCCAGCCGCGCTCCTCGACCAGCCGGGCGATCTTACCGGCCAGCCCGTCGCTCTGCGTCGCCGCGCTCATGGGGAAGATCGTATCGCGGTGCGGCGCAAGAGGGTAGGTCGGCAGGGCACCGCCGGTCCGGCAAAAAAGGCCACTCGGGCCGGAAAATGCTGGCATCGGCCGGTCGTTCGGTTACGATGCAGCCGAGCCTCACCTCCTTCGATCTCTCGGCGCGGCTGCCCGTCGGCCGCTTCGTCCTCCGAGGTCTGTCATGGCCGACCTCCGCCTCACGATCGCCGAAGACGCCGCCAGCTGGCAATTGACTTGGTCGCTCGACGGCCGGTCGCTGGCCGATACGCCAATGGTGCCGGCCAATGCCACCCGCGCCCTGCACCGGCTCGGCCGAGAGTTGGTCGATGCCTTCTCAGCCCGGAGCGCGGACGGTTTCGCCCGGCTGCCGTTCGTGCCGGCGTCGGCCGTTCGGGACGTGGGCCGGGAGCTATTCGACCTGTGCTGCAAGCCGGTGTGGGACGGTGTGCAACTTGACGGCGGCGGACACCGCCTGATGGTGCAAAGCCGCGTGCCGGCGGCGCTCAACCTGCCGTGGGAACTGTTGCCGCTGGCGGCGGACGGCGGGCCGGTCGGCTGTGACCCGGCGTGGCGGCTGTACCGCACGCCGCTCGCCGACGTGCTGGACGCCGGCCGGCCGGACCGCCCCGGCCCACTCCGCATCCTGTTCCTGGCCGCCGCCCCGGAGGATCAGCACGCCCTCGACTACGAGAAGGAAGAGGATGCGATCCTGAAGGCGACCGCGACCCTCCGCGGCGTCGTCCTGCACACCGCCGACCTGGGCACGTTCGACGAGCTGGCCGACCTGGTCAAACAGGTCCGCCCGCATGTGGTCCACCTGTCCGGGCACGGGAGGCTGGGCGACGACGGGGCCGGCGTGTTCTGCTTCGAGGACGACGCCGGCCGGACCGACGCCCGCACCGCCCGGGATTTGGCCGAACGGGTGTTCCACGGCAGCACGGTGCAGTGCGTGTTCCTGAACGGGTGCGAGACGGCGCAGGCGGCCGTGGCGGGGCTGTGCCAGGGGCTGGTCACGGCCGGGGTGCCGCTCGCGTTGGGATGGGCGGCCAGCGTCGCCGACGACCGGGCCACGAACTTCGCCGAGAGGTTCTACCACGAGCTGGCGGCCGGCGAGCCGGTGCCAGCGGCGGTGGCGCTGGCCCGACTCCGCATCCAGAAGGAAGGCGTTCGGCCGCACGCCGCCCAGGGTGAAGATGCCCAGGAGCTGACGTTCGTCCTGCCGCAACTCTACGCCGCCGCCCCGATCGAGCAGCTATTCGACCCCGATAAGCCAGCGGAGAAGTACATCGGCCCGAAGACCGAGTACGAGCTGCTCAAGGGCGGCGTGGTCGGGCTGCGGGAGGGGTTCGTCGGCCGGCGGCGGGAGCAGCAGCGGCTCGTGCCGGCGTTGCGGACCGGCGAAACCCTGTTCGTGCTCCTGCACGGCATGGGGGGCCAGGGCAAGAGCACCCTGGCGACGCGCATCGCCGGCCGACTCAAGCCGCAGGGGTTCCGGTTTGTGA
>DASXAN010000944.1:0-5546 GCA_036406755.1 Gemmataceae bacterium | reverse complement strand
CGGCTGGCCGAACTGGGCATCCGCTCCGGCTCCCACGTCCAGGTCGTCCAGCCGGGCAGCCCGTGTCTGCTCAACGTCGGCGGCTGCCGCCTGAGCCTCCGCGGCGAGTGCGCTTGCCAGGTCTTTGTCCGCCCGGTGACGGGGGGCTGACGTGCCCACGCTCGACCAGCTCCGGCCCGGCCAGCGGGGCCGCGTCCTGTCGCTGCAGGGCGACGCGGCGCTGGTGCAGCGGCTCATGGACCTGGGCGTGCTGGAGGGCGAGGAGGTCGAGGTGGTCGGGTTCGCGCCGCTGGGCGACCCGATGGAGGTGCGATTGGGCAACGCCCGGCTGAGCCTCCGCCGCCATGACGCGGCCGGGATCGAAGTCAAAATGACGAATGACGAATGACCAATGACGAAGGAAATCCGAATGACCAATGACGAATGACGAACCTGCCCGCGACCATTCGGGCTTCGGAGTTCGGGTTTGCTTCGTCATTGGGTATTTCGTCATTCGTCATTCCGTCCCGGTCCCTCCCGATCATGCTGACGCGCACATTGTCGGTCGCCCTCGTCGGCAACCCCAACACCGGCAAGACGACGCTCTTCAACGCGCTCTCCGGGCTGCGGCAGCGGGTCGGCAACTATCCCGGCGTCACCGTCGAGATGAAGAAGGGCACGGCCCGCGATGGCGACCGCGCCTTCGACCTGATCGACCTGCCCGGCACCTACTCGCTCGCCGCCCGCAGTCCCGACGAGATGGTGGCCGTGGACCTGCTGCTGGGCCACTGCCCCGGCGAGCCGCGGCCGGACGTCGTGCTGGCCATCGTGGACGCCTCCAACCTCGACCGCCACCTCTATCTGGTCACGCAACTGCTGGAACTCGGCCGGCCGGTCGTCGTCGCACTGAACATGCTCGACGTGGCCGAGGGGCAGGGGCTGCGGATCGACGCCAAGCGGTTGAGCGACAAGCTCGGCCTGCCGGTGGTGCCGATCCGGGCGAACAAGGGCCGCGGGCTGGCCGAGCTGCGGCGCGCCGTGTGGGACGCCGCCGAGTCCGCGGCGCCGGCGAATCAGCCGACCTTCCCGGAGCCGTTCGAGCAGGAGGTCGCGGCGCTGCAAGAAGCCCTCGGCCCGGACGTGGAGCAGTTCATGCTCCGCCGGCTCTTGCTGGACGTGGGCGGATACACGGAGCGGCGGCTGGGCGAGCAGTACGGCCCCGGCGTCGCCACCCGCGTCGCCGCGGCCCGCCAGCGGCTGGCCGCGGCCGGCTGCC
Organism: Gemmataceae bacterium; assembly: GCA_036406755.1. Classification (GTDB taxonomy): domain Bacteria; phylum Planctomycetota; class Planctomycetia; order Gemmatales; family Gemmataceae; genus DASXAN01. The sequence continues at coordinate 4,291 of DASXAN010000944.1, read as the reverse complement.
CGGTGCCGCTGGTCGAGGCCCGCACCCGGTACGCCTGGATCAAGGCGATCACCGCCGACTGCGTCACCCGCCCGGCCGTCCGCCCGGTCACCTGGACCGACCGCCTCGACCGCCTGCTGACCCACCGCGTCTGGGGCACGCTCGTCTTCCTCGTCGTCATGGTCGTGGTGTTCCAGTCGATCTTCACGTGGGCCCGGCCGGCGATGCGGCTGATCGGCGCCGGCAAGGACTGGCTGGCCGACGGGCTGCGGCTGCACCTGCCGCCCGGGCCGCTGACGAGCCTGCTGACCGACGGCGTCCTGGAGGGCGTCGGCGGGGTGGTCATGTTCTTGCCGCAGATCTTGATCCTGTTCGCGTTTATCGCAATGCTCGAAGACTGCGGGTACATGGCCCGGGCGGCGTTCCTGATGGACAAGCTGATGGCCCGGTGCGGGCTGAGCGGCAAGTCGTTCATCCCGCTGCTCTCGTCGGTGGCATGTGCCGTGCCGGGCATCCTGGCGACGCGGGTGATCGAGAACCGCCGGGACCGGTTGGCGACGATCCTGGTCGCCCCGCTCATGTCGTGCTCGGCCCGGCTGCCGGTGTACGTGCTGCTCATCGGGGCGTTCCTCACCACGGGCTGGCCGTGGTGGTTGCCGGGGCTGACCATGTTCGGCCTGTACGCCATCGGGCTGGTGCTGGCCCCGCTGGTGGCGCTGGCGTTCAAGCGGACGCTACTGCGGGGCGACACGCCGGTGTTCGTCATGGAGCTGCCGACGTACAAGGTGCCGTCGGTGCGGACTGTCCTGCGGCGGGTCGGGGACGCGGCGTGGGCGTTCCTCCGGCGGGCCGGGACGCTCATCCTGGCGAGCATGGTGCTGGTCTGGGCGCTGCTCTACATCCCGTGGTGGGACGGCACCGGCCGCTATGAGGACCACATTGCCGCGGTGCGGGCGCCGGTCGAGGCACAGCTGAAGGAGCTTGAGGAGCTGAACGACGCCACCGCCGACCGGCGGCGCGAGCTGCGGCGGCTGGAGCGGACGGACGCCGACCGGGCCGCCGAACTGCGGGCGGAACTGGCCCCGCAATTGCAGCGGATCGACGAACTGGAGAAGGCCGTCGGCCCGGTCGAGGACGAGGCCCACCGGCTGGAGGCGGAGTGGAAGCGGAACAGTCTGCTCGGCCGACTGGGGCGGATGATCGAGCCGGCCGTCCGTCCGCTCGGCTGGGACTGGCGGGTGGGCGTCGCGGCCCTGGCGAGCTTCCCGGCCCGCGAGGTGGTGGTCGGGACGCTCGGCATCGTCTACCGGGCCGGCAAGGTGGAGGCCGACGACATCCGGGACGCCGACTGGTCGGAGGTCGGCGACACGGGCCTGGGCCGGGCGTTGCGGGAGGCGACCTGGGACGGCACGGACCGGCCGGTGTTCACGGTGCCGGCCGTGCTGTCGCTGCTGGTGTTCTTCGCGCTGTGCTGCCAGTGCGCGAGCACGCTGGCGGTGATCCGGCGGGAGACGCACTCGTGGCGGTGGCCGGCGGTGACGTTCGCGTACATGACGGCGCTGGCGTATGTGGCGGCGCTGGCGGTGTACCAGGTGGGGAGCCTGTTCGTCTAGTTCGGGGAGTTCGCCGTGGACTGGCAGTGGGTGGTGGTGCTGGCGTGCGTGCTCGTGGCGGCGGCGTACGTCGCCCGTCGGGCGTGGCGGACGTGGCACCCGAAGCCGGGCAGCTGCGGCGGCGGGTGCGGCTCCGGCTGCGCCGCGCCGGCGGAGGAGCCGCGGGTGACGATGATCCCGGCCGATCAATTGACACTGCGGAAACGCGTGCGCTAAGTCAGGTCGAGCGCCGCCACCAAGCTACCCTTGAGTTGCCTCTTCAAGGCATCGGACAGGTGGCCGATCACGCGCAGAATGCTGCCCTGTTCGACCGTAAACAGGTTGTTGCACGAAATCAGCGACGGGAAGCGGAGGCCGGACGAGGCCCCGACCGGGACGGCCGGATCGACAAAGACGTGGCTCGGATCGCCCCGCCGCCGCAGGTTGCCGGTGACCATCGCGATCACCGTCTTGCGGAGCCGCCCGTTGTCGTGGTCGTTCTGAACGACGACCGCCGGGCGGACCTTCGCCTGCCCCGTGTCCGTGAACGGGAAGTCGACCATGACCACGTCGCCGCGGCGGTTCACGGCTGCCGCCCGTACGTCCGCTGGTAGTATTCCAGCGTCGGGTCGCCGGCGTCGTCCTCGGCCATCGCCCGCTCCACGAGTGCCGCTACCTCCCGCATGGTCGGCCCCCCGTCGTCCGTCAGCACGGTCTTCAGCCGCTCGTAGACGTCGGCTCCGACCAGGACGTACTCCTTGTTCGTCCGCGGGTCGATCAGGCGCGGTGCCGGGTCGGCGTCGACGGCCTGTTGCTGTTGTTCGGTTAATTCGATCATGCCAGACTCCTGCCGCACATCCTACCCGCCGGTGGCCGTGCCAAGCAAGGCGGCGTCATCGCATTCCGGCCGGGCGGTCTGTCTCCAATGCGACGCAGCCGACGACACCGACTGCTTCGACACGATCCCCTCGCCTCACGGGTAGCGGCGTATCGCCGTCGCGTTGACGATGGTGTGTTTCCAGATGCGGGGATGGACGCCGTCGATCTTCCCCACCACGGCAGTAGCATCTCCCGCCCGAAGCCCTCGGAGGGTTTCCCGCAGCAGCGTGTCAGGGTGATCGGCCGGCCTTTCGGCACGCGGCCATTCGATGTTGGCGATCACGGGCCGGTCGGAGTAGGCGTCGCCACGGAGGTCGTTCATGTACACGAAGGCGACGCCGTGCTCGAAGCTGAGTTTGGTGAACCGGCCGACGATGACACCTACCCAAGCCTGATCTGGGTTGAGCGGATTCGCGGTCGCCGCCGCCTCCGACTCGGCAGCAAGCCTCCCAGCCTCCGCGACATGAATCGTTCCCGGCGGCAGTTCGGGTCCAGGCTGGGCTGCCGGCGCAGGCGGAATTGCGGCAGCCGGTGGTTCCTGACGGGGTGGCTCAACGCGCCGCGGCAGCCGGCGTACCACCGGTCGCGGCGGCTCCGGCGCTGGAATGGTGGCAGGGAAGTGGGCAATGAACCAACCCGCCGCGATAGCGGTCGGCACCCCGACAGTTAAGAGCACGATCGCGAGAAACATCTTCGGCCAACGGGGCAGACGGACGACACGGGGCGGGTTCACCCACCGGTGCCGGCAGGCTAGACACTCCCCACCCTTGGGCGTGATGCGGGCAGGTTGAGAACAGACGGGGCAGGGCGTAAGCGACACGGAAGGCCCTCCGCGGGATGCCCCCACGGTAAGCGACGCCGATTCGCGTCGAAAGTGAACGCACGTTCCCAGCACCGAAAAGCGTTACCGGCGGGGCTGGCGGGTGTCGGTGACCGGACGGCCATGTTGGGGCTGCGGGCTGAGCAATCTAGTAGTGTCCTAATCTGGCCACTGCCGCGCCGACAATCGGACCTTAGACGGCAGATCAGGACACTACTTGCCGTTGCCGCGACGCCGGAAACCGCGCGGCTGGTGGATGCCCATCATGGGCGAAATAAACTGAACGAATGCCCCCGCCGCCCGACGCCGCCACCGCCTACCACGAGGCCGGCCACGCCGTCGTCGCCCTCGCCCTCGGCCGGCCCGTCCACGGCGTCAGCGCGTTACCCAATCGCGATCGGCTTGGGCAGTGCGAGTTCAAGAAGGGGGTCTTCCGGCCGTCGGAGGATTGGGTCGAGCGGGAGATCCTCATCGCTCTGGGCGGCATGGCGGCCGAGGCCATGCACACCGGTACGTACGCCCGGGAGGAGGCCGACCGCGACCTGCAATACGTCCGCGACCTGGCCGAGCAACGGGCCGGCCGGCGGCAGGCGGACCGGCTCGAACGCCGGCTGCTGGCCAAGGCCGAGCACCTGCTCGCCAAGCCCGGGCACTGGCGGGCCGTCGAGTTGATCGCCGAAGAGTTGTTGCGGCGGGGCGAGATCAGCGGCCGGGCCGCCCGCCACCTGTTCGACCGGGGGTGCCGCACGTGCTGATCGTTTACGTCGACGCCGACGCCTGCCCGGTCAAGGACGAGGTCTACCGTGTTGCCCGCCGGTACGCCCTGCCGGTCAAGGTCGTGGCGAACGCCCCGCTGCGGGTGCCGGCCGGCGGGCTCGTGGAGATGGTCGTCCGCCCCGGCTTCGGCGCGGCCGACGACTGGATCGCCGAGCGGGCCGGGCCGGGCGACGTCGTCGTCACGGCCGACGTGCCGCTGGCCGCCCGCTGCCTGGCGGCCGGCGCCCGCGCCCTCGACCCGCGG
>DASXAN010000943.1:0-2148 GCA_036406755.1 Gemmataceae bacterium | reverse complement strand
CGTGGTCAGCCTGGTGTACAGCGCCACGCGCTTCGACGGCCGCGCCGCCATCCTCCACGAAGCGGTGCGCTGGGGGGCGCGGATGGTCGCCTTCCTGGGCGGCATCGGCATCATCCTGTACGCTCTCTCTAGCTGGCTCTGAGCCGCTTGCGGCTTAGCGCTCGCCGTCCGGCGAACCGCTATCATGTCGGCATGTCCCCCGCGCCGTTCCGCTGGCACAGCCTCGTCCCCGACACCGGCGAGCCGGTCTTCGTGCTCAACCGCCGCCGGCGCCTCCTGTTCGCCAACCGCGCCTGGGAAGAACTGACGGGCCAAACAACCGCCGCCGCCCGCGGCCTGACCTGCACCCGCCGCAGTTCCGACCGCCCTCTCGCCGCCCTGGCCCGGACCCTCTGCCCGCCGCCGGACGTGATGCGCGGCCGGTCCGCCCGCGTGCAGCGGCCGGCGCCGGGCTCCGCCAGCGGCCCGCCGTGGTGGGCGGTCGAGTTTCTGCCGCTCTCCGGCGAAGACGGCGTGATCGGAGTCGTCGGCAAGATCACCGCGAGCGGCCCGGCCGCGGCCGCCGCGACGCCGCCGATGACGGAAGCCTGGGCCGCCGTGCGGGCGCAGGCCGCCGACCACTACCGCCTCGACGCGCTCGACGCCGCCGGCCAGCCGACGCTCGCCGCCCAGGCCCGCCTCGCGGCCGGTAGCCGCTGCCCCGTGTACCTCGTCGGCGAGCCGGGTGCCGGCAAGCGGTGGCTGGCCCGGGCGATCCACCACGCCTCCGACCGCCGCGGGCTGCCATTCGTCGCGCTGGACTGCGGCCACCTGCCGCCGGCGGCGCTGCGGGGGGTTATTACGCCCCCGGTCATTGACCGGGGGCCGGATGAGATCGGCACCCTCTACCTGCATGAGCCGGCCGCACTGCCCCGCGAGATGCAGGCCGAGCTGGCCGAGCGGTTGGCCGACGACGCCGAGCCCGGCCCGCGGGTGATCGCCGGCTCGGCCGAGGCCGACGACCCGAAACGGCCGGTGTTCCTCGGCCAGATGCTGCCGGAGTTGTACGACGCCCTCGGCGTGCTGGTCGTGCCGCTGCCGCCGCTGCGGGCACGGAAGGACGAGCTGCCGCGGCTGGTCGATGCCCTGCTGGCACGGGCGGCCCCGGTGTTCGGCCGGCCGGTCGCCGGGCTGACGGCGGAGGCCTGGGAGTGCGTGCGGGCCTACCCGTGGCCGGGGAACCTGCGGGAACTCTATGCGACGCTGTTGCGGGCCGGTCAGCGGACGACGGCCGACCGGATCGGTGCCGCCGATCTGTCGCTGGCGGTGCAGCAGGCGAAGGCCGCGGCCGACGCCCCGGCCCCGAAGCCGGCCGACGAGTTGCCGCCGCTCGACCGCGTGCTGGAAGAGGTGGAACGGCGGATGATCCGGCTAGCGCTGGAGCGGGCGGGGGGGAATCAGAGTAAGGCGGCGGAACTGCTGGGCGTGTGGCGTCCGCGGCTCATCCGCCGCATCAAGGCGCTGGGACTGGAGTGACCTGCCGCTTGCGGCCATGCGGGCGGTGGCTCGCACAGCCGCCGGCGGCTCTGTCACTTCACTTCGACCAAGTCCTCGCTGTACGTGCTCTTGAACTGGTACTTGCTCCCCTCGCCGCGGTGCTCGTCCAGGTCCTGGCCGAACTGGTACCGCACCGCCTTGAGCACGCCGCTGGCGGTATCGAAGGTCAGGTCGCCCTCCGGCATGAGCGGCAACAGCGGCAGCCGGTCCGCCGGCGACTCCGGCGGGGTCTTCAGCGACGTCGCCAAGTGCACGACCGCCCGCCCGCCCGCAAGCACCTTGCACGTGTAGGTCTGAGTAGCGTCGTAGCTCTCCCCGGCCCCCTGCGGCGGGTCGAGCTTGATCTGGTAGGTCCGGTCCCACGTCTGGCTGACGGCGAACGGCCCCGGCGGCAGCACCAGCTTGAACGGCAGGTCGCTCTGCAGCCGGCTCTCCGGGCCGAACTTGCTCTCCTTCACCTCGACCAGCTGGCCGCGGGCGTCCAGCCGGACGACCGTCAGCGGCGGACCGACGTACTTGGCCATCTCTTGCCCGAGCTGCGGGTCGCTCTTGCCCGGGGCGGCCGAGTCGAACACCATCGCCTCCCCCGTCGGCGGCCGGTTCTCCATCCGC
>DASXAN010000942.1:0-2213 GCA_036406755.1 Gemmataceae bacterium | reverse complement strand
CGAGCAGCTCGATGAGCGTGAAGCCGATGCGCCGCATGACACGACCCTCCTGTCGGAAGATGAGGGCGACGCGATGAAAGGTGCCTCCATCTTGCACCCGGCCGGGACGTTCCGCAAGCGGCGGGGCATGGCGGTAGCCCTGATGCTCGCCGCCGGCTGCCAGGCGAAGGGGCCGACGGAGGGCAAGAGCGTCGCCGAGCTGGAGGCGATGGTGCGGGGCGGCGACCCGACGGCGCAGGCACAGGGGGCACTGGGACTGGGCAAACTCGGCCCGGCGGCGGCCCCGGCGGTGCCGGCGCTGGCGGAGGCGGTGAAGAGTCCGGACCTGCTGGTGCGGCAGACGGCGGCGCTGGCGATCGGCGACGTGGGGCCGGAGGCGCGGTCCGCGGTGCCGGCGCTGACGGCGGCGCTGGCGGACCCGGCGTGGGGGGTGCGGCGTGCGGCGGCGGTGTCGCTGGGCAAGCTCGGGCCGGAGGCGAGGTCGGCCGCGGCGGCGCTGGAGAAGCTGACGCGGGATGGGAACAGCCTGGTGAGAAAAGCGGCGCAGGAGGCGCTGAAAAAGGTGAAAACTTGAGTACGCGGCTTTGTCTTCAGCCCCGTGAACGGGCTGAAATCCCGCTCGCCCCTTCGCCGCCCCGTTCCGGTACAATGGCACATCGCACCCCCGCCGTCGCGTGAGGCGCCATGTCGTCGCTGCCGGTTGAGTTCGCCGCCGACCCCGCCTGGCCGTGGTCCCTGCCGCGCGTCGGGCCGGCGGCGCTGGCCGTCGTGGCGATCATTCTCGCCGGCCTCACCGTCTGGACGTATCGCGGCGTCCGCGCGGCCACGCCCCGCCGCGTCGCCATCGTCATCGCCCTTCGTCTCCTCGCCCTGCTGCTGACTGTCCTCACTCTGCTGCGGCCGGCGGTCGCCTTCCGTGACGACCTCAAAGTGCCGTCCACGCTGATTCTCGTCGCCGACCGCTCGGCCAGCATGACCGTCAAGGACGAGGTCGACGCCAAGTCCCGTTGGGCCACCCTCCAGCGGACCCTGGCCGCCAGCCGCGACCAGCTTGACCGCCTCCGCGACGAGCACAACGTCACCGTCGTCCTGACCCAGTTCGCGGAGGAGGTCGGCGACTACGACCCGGACGGCGCCGCCGACGGCCAGCGGACCGACTTCGGCCGGATGCTCCACACCCTGCACCAGCGGTACGGCGCCGAGCGGCAGCTCCGCGGCCTGTTGGTCCTCAGCGACGGCGCGGACAACGGCACCCTTTACCCGGCCTTGGCCGAGGCCGCCCGGTGGCGCGCCCTCGGCTGCCCGGTGTCGGCGTTCGCCCTGGGTCAGACGACCACCACCCTCGACCAGCGGGATATCGCCGTCACCGCCCTGACGCCGGAGCCGGCGCCGGTGCCGATCAAGGCCAAGCTCACGGTCGGTGCCAGCCTGGACGCCCATGGGTTCGAGAACCGCGAGGTGCAACTCCACCTGCTCCTCGACGACAAGGAGGTGAAGGTCCAGGCCGCTCGCCTGCCGAAAACCACGGGCAACGAGGTCGAGCTGACAATCGACGCCCCGGCCACGCCCGGCGAGGTCAAACTGACCCTGCGGGCCGACCCGCTGCCCGGCGAGGCGACGACGTCGAACAACGAGATCAGCACCTACCTGACTGTGACGAAGGAGGGTTTGAGCGTCCTGGTCGTGGACCGGCTGCGGGAGGAGTTGAAGTTCATCCGCTCGGCCCTGGCCGCGGACCCTCGCATCCGGCTGTTCGAGGCCGTCCGGCAGACGAGCGACCCGCCGCCACCGGGGGAGGCCGACCTGTTCCAGTTCGACAAGCAGGCTTACGACGTGATCATCCTTGGGGATGTGTCCGCTGACCGGCTGCGGACGGCCAGCCCCAACGCCGACGCGAAGATCGAGGAACTGGTCCGGGACAAGGGCGTCGGCCTGCTCATGACCGGTGGGGCCGACAGCCTCGGCAAAGACTGGCAGGCGACGAAGGTCGCCGACGCGCTGCCGGTTCGGCTGGATGGCACGCAGTCGGAGGAGCGAGTCGCCTTCCTGCCGACGGAGAAGGGGTTGAGCGACTTCGTCCTGCGGCTCGCCCCGGACCCGAAGGACAGTGCGGCACTCTGGGCAAGGCTGAACGACCCGGTCAACCGCTGCCTGCTGGACGGGTACACGCGGCTGGGCGCGCTCAAGCCGTCGGCCGAGGTGCTGGCCCGGGC